>NZ_CP033072.1 GCF_003675325.1 Streptomyces dangxiongensis | reverse complement strand
ACCACGTACTCGCTGATCACCAACGAATCACCACGAGGACCTGCCGTGACCGCACAAGACACCCTGCGCCCGGTCTTCACCGATACCTTCCCCGAAACGATGGACGCGGGAGTGCTGTACGTCTCGATCCCCTACCGCACCTGCAGCCACCTCTGCTGCTGCGGTTGCGGCCACGAAGTCATCACACCACTCTCCCCGGCACAGTGGTCGATTACCTACGACGGCCAAAACGTGTCCCTCACCCCCTCGATCGGCAACTGGGCGCTGCCTTGCCGCTCGCACTACTGGATTGATGACGGCCGCATCCGATGGAGCCGGCACTACTCGACAGCAGAAGTCGCCCAGAACAGGGATCGTGACCGCCATCTGTTGTCCCAATACACCGAAGAGCACAGGCCAAGGCCGCTGACCAGTCTGCGTCGCCACCTGCGGTCGTGGCTCCGGTAGGCCGATGAGCGCGGGGACTCGGCCCGCGTACGCACCCCTGGACCCTAAGCCAGGGAGCATCAACGCCTGCGCGACCCGCACCGGGATGACGTCAGCACGACGATCGGCATGAATTTCGGCAACTACACCCTCGGACCCCTGTTTTCGGGCCGCGACAACTACGACGACCTCCCACCCCGGCCACCGGGAAGCCACTGCTGTCGTCCTCGGCGTGGTGTACGCACTGGGCTGGCGCCCCGACCCGTTCGATGAGGTGGAACGCCGCATCACCTCAGCAGCTTCCCGGCGGGGTCGCACCTCCGGCGGCCGGATCGACTGCTACGGCAAGAAGTGCGGCTGGATCGGCTTCCACACCATGGCGGGCATGCTCGCCGACCGCGGCCAGCCACCCGAGGACCTCGAAATAGACATCGACCCGATCTTCCCCCAGTCCCCGGTCTCGGATCCGGTCGCGCTCGGCACCTGGACGCCGCGGGCACCAGTCGACGACATCGAGTGGCTGCGCCAGGGAATGGCTACCCCGCATCACGAGCAGACACCGAGAGCTGTCCGGTCGCCGAGCGATCAAGAGGTCAGCGGACACCGCGCGAAGCAGCATCCAATGCGGCGGAACCTGTGCGCTCCATCGCGCCGTCACCATCCGCAGCGAGGAAAACCCGGCCCTGCCGAATGCTCGTCAGGACCGGGCTGCTGCAAAGCGTGCTCTATGCCTGCGTCAGTGCCGGCGAGGTTCAGTGCGAAACTGACGACTGCCCGCGCAGCGCCCGACAGCACCGCGGCCGTCAGGGTCAACCACGCCGGACATTGCTTCTTGAACAACTGCATCGCGACTCCCGAGGGAAGTAGAAAGGAAACATCCACCCCTCAGGCGAGACCCGCCGACCCGCCGGCCTGACGGCCAAGGCGACGGTGCCCGCCCGACGGCAGACCGAACGGGACCACCGGATGCTGCCCAGGTAGCTGGAGTGTCTGACCGATCCAGGCCCGGGCTGCCTGCCCGGCATCAGGCCGGAACGGCGTCCACTTGTTCGATCATCGTTTTGAAGCTGCGCAGCACCGACACGTACTGCGAGGTGGGAAGCCGTCGCAATTCCTCATTGCACATGCCCATCACGTAGCCATCGGACGGCTCGTGCTCGGACTTGCGCGGCTGCGGAAGCGTAGAGGCTGGCGGCACCTGGCCGGGGCTCGTTGCATAGACCCTGCCGTGCCGGTCGGGATGGATGATCAGCCCCTCGATCAGCCACTCCACGACATACAGGCCACGGCGGGGGTGGCCGGGCAGGCCCAACTGAAGATGCTGGGCCAGCGCCTCGGCCTCCACGGGTCCCTGTGCCAGAGCAGTCCGGGCGGCATCGGTGGCCCAGTGGCCCTCAAACAGGTGGTGAAGCATCACCCGGGCACGCGTCTCGTCAGCGGGCCACACCTCGGCCAGCGCAACGCCTTCCTCGGTAGCGGCGTAGCGGCCGCGAGCGCCGGTAACGATGCCCAAGGTGTCGAAGAAGCGCAGGCTCTCGGTGACTGTGTCGCCGCTCAGACCGACCTCCTTGGCGACGTGCGTGCTCTTGATCACGAGACGCTCCGGGCCACTGAGCCGAACGGCACCAAGGAACACTTCGCGCTGATGGCGCAAGCTGGCCCGGCCGGTCGGCAACACGCGTCCATCGCCTGTGACGGTCGTCATCAACGAGCCCCCCTCGCACAGGCCGACGCTGGAAGCGATAGGGCGCCAGCAGAATATACGAACATGTGTACCGCTTTTCGAAATGGGTGGGTGACCCATCCGCGCGGTCCGCGCGTGCTCGCTATAGTGAGTACGCGCGGAGCCGATCGGTGGGTTGTTTGGTGACTTCAGCTGATTTGTGCGCGCATCACAGCACCGTCGGGGCCAACCGGCGGTGCTTTGCGCTGCTCGAGAACCGTCCGGGTCAGGCACTCCCCTCGTGTGACTTAGCGGTTGGGGAAAGGCTGTATACGCCCTGCCGTGGCCGCACCACATCGCCCATTTTCACCAGCCGGCTCAACTCGGGGCTGACGTTGGAGGAGTTGGTCGAGGGGCGTGACTGGCGGACGTGCTCGATGATCTCACCCGTTGTCGCTTCCCCGCGCGGCCGCAGGAATTCCCGGATCAGATCGACCACAGGCATCGGTGGAGTGGAGGCGTTCGCGTCAGCCGTGGTCGACGGGAACAGCACATCCTGCGATGCCAGGGGTGAGCCCACCACCTTGCTCAAACGGCTCTCCACGCTCTGGAGAACTTCTCGCGAGGCCTCCGCCCGCAGCTGAGCGTCCTCGAGCGACTCCTGCGCTTCCTGGACCCGCTTCGCTGCGGCCCGCACTGCCTCTTCGTCCTCAGCCACCAAGCTCCGCAAATGTCTGGCGCTGTTGAGCAGGAAGCTTTGATGAGCCACCCTTCCCCCTTCCTCAACCTGTGCCGTGACCTTAGCGCTACGCGGACGCGAGCAGAGACCGCAGTGAGAGAGAAGCCGCGAACTCTGCCCGCCGATGTGGGTTAAGAACGCCGCAGGTACCGCTGTTACGGCCTTACTTCCACGCATTCCGCCGCGGCAACATCGGTGGCACATCGATAGAGTGATAAGCCGGTTCTCGGTTGACAGAAGCGGCCTCCGGCTAACCCACACCTCACGCCGGTACCCCGGCGTCGTGTCCAGATGTGGCAGGGCCGCGTCATCTGGCGAAGCCCCGCGGGACCACCTACTGGGCTTGCACAGTTGCAGTGGTGCCGCCTCTCCGGCTGGGGCCCCGCACCGTCGGCAGTGGGGTGCCCACACAGTTGCCCAGGGCGGAGCCGTAAGGGACACGACAGATCTTCGTGAACCTTCCTCCCATTTTGCTGCCGGGCGCGCACGACGGTGGGCGCCGTCGCAACCGACGTTTCTGGAGGCAGGGCTTGGTACGGTCAGCGACAGGCCCACCCCACATGCTTGCTCTCCCTGCCGACGCGTACAGCGCGATAGTCGCCTCGGCAGCGGCCATAGCTGCATGGGCCATTGCCATCCGAGACGCCAAGCGGGCTCGCGAGGAGAGCATGACGCACAGGTCGCCCAAGCGCGGCTCATCACCGGCCGGTTGAGCGGAAAGACCATGCCGTGATCCGCAATGACAGCCTGCATTGCATCCCGCCAGGCCTGGCTGGGACGCCCTCGCCGCACCACTGTGTGACGCTGCCGCTCGGGGCGTTGTTCCGGAGAAGACTTCAGCGGATGATTGAGGCCCCTCGCCTACCGAACCGCGCAGCGGAAGCAGTGGTAACTGCCCCTCCCACTCCGACATGTCGGCCCGCGCCCGATGTCCGGAGTGCAATGAACATCCTCAGCTACCGTCGGCCGAGGCTCGACGCCGGACCCATTGTCAGTGGCGACGGCTAGCCTCCACCCTCATGAGTCTTGCGCGCCGACCGGCTAGCGAACTTCCCGGCGACCCGGCCCAGTTGCGGCTCGTCTACAGCCACGGGCACCCCGCCGTGCCTTACGAGGATGAGGACACCCTCGAGCACTGGGGTGTCTCCATCCGCGCCTACCACGATGAGGAGGAGGAATGCGCTGGCGGTTGCACCGAAGCCTGTCAGCAGCTTATCGACGACGGCAGCGAGGTCGGCTGGCTGCGTCTGTGGCGGCTGCGTGACTACACCGGTGTGGACCGCTGGATGGTCGCGGACGCCCAGTCGGGAGACCTGGAGAGCATCGCCTCCGCCATCCTTCACGACGGCGAGTATTCCGATGCCTTCCAGGAGACCATCGACTGTCCGGTGGGGGATCTGCTCATCGTGGACCGGGTGTTCCTGACCCGTCCCTGGCGCGGCTTCGGCCTGGGCCCGGTGTTCGCCGCCGAGGCCATCCGCCGCCTGTCCGGTGGCTGCTGCGCGGTCGCGGCTGAGCCCGGCATGGCCGAATGGCCCGAAAACCGGGACGAGGTGAGTGACGCCTACCGTGCTACCGCGAAGGCCAAAATCGCCGCCCTGTGGGAGTCGATCGGCTTCCACGCCTTCCACGGCGGGGTGCAGCTGCTCGACACCAGCCTGCAGGAGCCCATCGACCTGCACCGTGCGCGCCGCCAGGACTTGGAGGACCTCTCCGCTGCCTACCGGGCCCACCTCGAGGATCGGCCCGCTCTCCCTGAGCCAGCCGTGACCCCGCCCGCCCCGCTGGCCGCTTCCGTGCCGGCCGCTCCCCGTCAGCCGCCCCCGCTCGCCCCGGAGGCAGAGGCGGAGCCCAGCGACGGACTGGCTGCCGCCGCGAGCCTGTCCGACCTTCGGCGGGAGTGCGAGTCCTCCGGCTGGAGCCACAGTGACCGCGCCACCGCCCTGGCCGTCGCTGCACAGGCCACCCACGACACCGACCTGCGCCAACTGGCCGCCCGCATCGCGCACATGCACTTCGGCCTGCGCAACGCCTGGACCGACGCCCTCACCTTCCCCGGTCGCCGCTTCAATGTGCATCTCTTCCGGGAAAACCCCGCCGCCCTCGGGCCGCTGGCCGACCTGTGGATCTACGGCAGCAACCTCAACGGCCGTTACCGGGGGCGCTCCCATGCTGTGGGCGGGGACTGCCAGCACGCCCACCCCCTCACCCCGGACACCGAACGAATGACCCTGGCCGAACTCCTCGACCTGACGACTTTCTGCGAATGGAACGGCCCCAGCTGCTCCTTCTGCCACGGATGGTCCGGCCAACGCCTGACGCCCGACCAGTACACCCACTCACCGTCCGTGCCGGCCTCTCGCGTTAATCGTGATGCTCACGGAACCGGCCACGGGTTCTGGTCCCGCGCTGCTCCCGAACCGGCGGGTCAGTGCCCACCTGCTGCCCGCAGACAGTCGAAACAGATGCAGTCGGCGAGGGCACTGCCCGAAGTGGCGCCCTCTTCTGACGGGCGCAACGCCCCGGCGGGCCAAGCGGATGCCACCGGCAGCACCGGAGCCCTACGCCAGACAGGAACCCGCACCGTGAATATCACCGTCTTCACCACCGACCTCCACATCGCCGGCCACGACTTACCCGGTATCTCCGTTACCCTGACGTCGTCCCGGCGTCCGCCCCGTCCTCCCTTCCGGCGCCTAGATATCGACATCGCCACTGTCATCGAACTGCTCGCGCTGGTCGAGGGCGGCGCTGCCAGTGGCGCGGTGCGCGACATGCTCGAAGCCGTCGTGGACGAGGTTGAGGAGGCCGACGAAGAAGACCGGCGCGAGGACGAGGCGCTGCGCCAGCTCAGATCTACGCCGGTCCCTAAGGCCCCGGCCAGGACACCTCAGTACGACACCCGGTCCGTGTACGTCGTCTCATCTGAGGCCGAAGCGAAGATAGTCAGATCGGTGTGTCCAAGAACGTGCCCGGACGTCTGAGATCGCTGCAGTCCGGATCCGGATCTCCGCTAGCGGTGCGGTGGACCTCAACCGGAGGCGGCCTCCTGGAGAGCCGCCTGCACGACCGCTTCGCAACCAGAGCGCGGGGGGTGAGTGGTTCGACTTCACAGACGTCGCAGACCCCGTCGCAATGATTGCGAAAGCCGCGCGAGGCCTGCTGAAGAACGCCACAATCGTCGAGTTTCCGACGTGAATGAAGGCAGGAAACTGCCATCAAGTCCGGCCTGTTCGGCCGCGGGAGCACCCACCGCGCGGGTACCCTCAGCCATCGGCGCCGCACCTCGCGACCGCATCCCCCGATGCGTCCCCCGTGAGGCCTGTAGCGGCAGGCTGCTGGACGCCTGTGCGGGGCGCGGCGAACCCGCTCGGCATCAGATGTTCACCGTGCTCTGGCCGGGAAGCGGCTGAGGATCGAGGCTGCTCCAGTCGACCTCCCCGTGTAACGAGCGGGAAACTGCTGCGGCTGAAGCTTTGGAGGCAGGCGTATCGCGGCCTTGGTGAGGGTGCCCTGGCAAGATACTGATCGCATGGTCAACTACTCGACGCACGCGGCTACTTCCGCCGACGCTCCTGGCATTGTCCGGCTCTTGGCTCAGATCCCCACTTGGCAGGAAAGCAATGTCTCCCGGTGGAGAGAAGACCTGGAGCAGTACGAGCAATACGGACTGCGCGCCCGGCGAGGGGGGTGGTTGATCGAATCCGGTGGTGCTGCCATCACCGTGCTCACCGTCGAGTGGAAGAGTCCGCGGACGATCGCTGGTCGGATCTGGCCGGTGTATCTGGAGTACTTGGTCACCGACGAAAAGCATCGCAGCAGTGGTCACGGCTCGCGGCTCGTGCGGTACGCGGTCCAGGAGTTGGCCCGTCGCGATTGCCGGGGCGTCTACCTGAAGGTCTTCAAAGGGGACGACGGATGGAGCGGCGCTCTGAGGTTCTGGGAGGGCCACGGTTGGACAGCACACTCCCGCCTCGCCACCGACACACATGTCCTCATGACCAAGGAAATCGTTCCCGCCCATCCCGCTTCAGGGTCCTCCGCCATAGGCCGGTAGGCGAGTCGGCGCATACGGTGGTCACAGGCTAGTGAAGGCGTCCTGGAGCAGGGGAGACGCAGTGCCCCCGCGACAGTTCCCCCGCAACAGGCTGGGGCAAAGGCTCTTTGACCTGAGCGCTCACTGCACGGTCACCGCCCATGACTCGATACACGCCCTAGCCGTCCCTCCTACGCAGGCGGTAGCGATCAGCCGCCCAAGCGCAGCGGCTCCTGCCCGTGCGGCGGCGGCCGCAAGTACAAGCGCTGCGTACACCGGTGGGAGCCGTCCGAGCAGCCCGCTACCACCAGATGCCGAGCAGTAAAGGGCCGTCTGAACGGGCAGCAGGCGCCTCCTGGTCCGGCTGTGGAGCAGTAGTCCAGAACGCTAGTGGTTGGCGGACGGCAGCAGGACGGTGGCGCCGTGGTCGGCCAGGGCCTGGCGAGCCTCTGTGATCATGCAGTCCAGCCTTGGCTTCAGCTCAGCCAACTCCGGGGGAGGGGGCACCTCCTCGCCTGCCATGCCGAACTCAGCTGCCATGTCGCTCTCCTCGATCGAAATGACACGAGCGTGCATGGTGGCGAGCAACTCCATGACACCTTCGGCCGCTGCGACGACCGCTTCGGGGCCCTCCAGCGAGACCTGGGCGCGCACGTGCTCCAGCCGCCGGCTGAACTCCTCATCCTCTAGCACCAGCAGCAACCGACCATAGCCGTCTGGATGGCCGCCGCTCCACGCCTCATACGACTTGGTGCGCAGCTCATGCACCGCGGCGATGAAGTCGCCGTAGACTCGCCGCCGTGGTTCCATCACCTGCAACAGATGGGCCGACTGCAGTTGGCCCGCTAGAAGTATGTGCTGGGACTGGGTCTGCTCGCGTTGGGCCTGACGGCTCCAACTCGCGCTCAACAACGCCGGCACACCTGCCAACACCCCACCTGCCACGGCGCCCACCACACCGGCCCACTGCTCATTCATGCCGGCCATCATCGCTCAGGG
The DNA here is from genome assembly GCF_003675325.1 of Streptomyces dangxiongensis. NCBI lineage: Bacteria > Bacillati > Actinomycetota > Actinomycetes > Kitasatosporales > Streptomycetaceae > Streptomyces > Streptomyces dangxiongensis. The sequence goes on along the minus strand of NZ_CP033072.1, from coordinate 64,831 downwards.
GCCCCGCCCGGCCCGGACCAGGTCCCGCCGGAGTTATCCGGCAGGTCTGGAGGGGCACCGACGCGGGCCCCGCGGGCTGCGGACCGGGCAACGATCTGCTCGGTGCGCCCGCGCAGCGCACTCTTCGCGAGGCCGGCCGAGCTGTTGGCCCGCAGCCGATCTCACAGCCAGTCTCATCGCCAGCGGCTTCGCAGCCCCGCCTCGGCGGCACGTGTGCCGCCCGCTGCGTGTGCTTTGAGGTGCTCCACACTGATTTGCCGAGCCAGCAAACGTGATGTATCCCGGCGCGCGGAGGCTGTGGGCCAAGGCGCCGACTGCGCCACTTCAGACTCGTTAAATGTGCCTACCTCAAGGCGGGCCGGGCTCTACACCAATTTTGGAGCATGATGTCGCAGTTTGTGTGCGCGTACTGTGGTGCCGAGGTGCCCACGACCCCCGGGTACGAGATGACTGCTGCGGTGCGGCACGCCAGGGACGCTGGCCACCCGGATGCCGGGCTCCGCTCTCCCGGCTGGTTCGGAAGCGGGCAGCGTCGAGGCGGCGCCAGCGGTGGGACGCCCTCCCCCTGCACGTGCGCGGCGCCGTCGCGTTGACGGTTCTTCTCCTTGCTGCGGTGCTCGCCGGATGGGTCACGGACCAGATGAAGGACGACCAGCCGGGCCACTCTTACGAGCCGTGCACGGGCGGCTTCCCCATACGACGCTGCTGAGCGTATGCGCGAGGGCGGTGCCGGACTACGTCCGACCCCGCCCGTGAGCGTCGTCCAGTAGGGCCGGCTCAGTCCACCTGATCAAAAAGCGAGGGCTGAAGCGCGGGGGAGGCGGCGCGCGGCCGGGGGAGGAGGCGGGCGGGGTCCGGGGGAGGCAGCGGGGTGCCGTGCTGGCCGCCGGTCAGCGCGTGGCAGCACGCTTCTCTCAACGTGGCAAGGTCGTGCCGTGCGCCGAGCAGGCCCAGGAAGTCCTCGACGCTCCAGTCGATGAGCGCGCCTTGGCGTGAGAGGTAGAGCGCGACGGTGGAGATGGAATGGGTGTTGCTGTAGTCGAGGAGCAGGTACCCGGCCAACTGGTAGATCTCGGAGCGGCCCATGCGTTCCGGGCGGATGGTCGCCTTGCAGTCGATGAGTGTCCCATCGAGGATGAAGTCGGCGTCTGCTCCACCGACCTGCAGGCTGCCGTCGAAGACAGGGCCGCAGATCCGCGCGCTGGCGTCTAGGAGACGCAGGGCCTCGAAGGGGCCTGGGTGCGCGGCGAGTTGCATCTGCTGGCGGATGTCGTCGACGACGTAGTCCGCCACGGCATCGACGAGGTCGTCCAAGGTGGAACCGGGAGCGCACAGGCCGAGAGTGTTGCCGCGCATCCAGCCGCAGTGCCGGAAGATCGCCTCGAAGCTGGAAGCGACATGGCACAGCCGGATGAGCCGCTCCTCTTCCGCTGGTGCAAGGGACAGGGGCTGCCCGGTGTCGCTCTCGTATCGGGCCAGTTCCTCGAGCATCGCATCGCCGGCCTGCTGTACGGCACGGATGACGTCCCGGCTGGGCCAGCCGTCGTCGTCGAGGACCGCCCGCACGATGCCTTCCTTGATGGGGATGCCGGTCGGCGCACCCAGGGAGATGCGCAGGCGGTGGTCGATGGTGTGGCCGAGCATCCGGTATTCGGGCTTGAGACCGGCTTCTGCCCGGGGCAGCAGCGGGGCGGGGAAGCGGGCTAAGCGCTCACGGTAGTCGGTCAGGACGTCCTTGGTGCCGGGAAGCTGCTCCGCCAGAAAGCGTGAGATAGGGGAGCGCGGGTCCTTGAGATGGGAGGTGAGACTCATGCGGGCATCCTGGAGGACGGCTCTGACAACGCCCCCGCGCCGAAACCTTCCTGCGGTTTTTCCTTGAAGGCTTATCAAGCCACCCCTGGGTTCCGCACTCCCAGGCATGTTCCCCTGACCAGCGAATATGAAAGATCAACTATTCAACAAGACGTCGAAGCAGTAAAAACAAGTCAATCACCGGGTGCAATGGCGAGGCGCGCGAGGAAGTCGGCCGTTCGTTGTCAGACCCGAACGCTAGTGTTCCTGTTGTCCTGCGTCGACTCGCACCGGCTGACGTGCGCATGCCTAAAGCGGCGGGGTTCTGCATTATGTACTCGCGAGTAGGGGAGGCGGAGAGCAGAAGTCCCGCTTCTCTAGTGGCTCAAAGCAGATCCGAATTATGGGATGGGCCCGGCTATTTGATTCCTCGGAACCTATGGCACGGCTTGAAGTGGCCGGAATCATGCACTACTTCGCGGGCTGCACTGGCTGACCGGATCGCCGATCGATGCCTCGCGTCGATGGGTTCGACGCCTGACGGGCTGGGTCGTTGAGCCGGCCCCGAGGGGGCGAAATGTTCGAAAAGTGCCATCGTCTCGATGTCGGCCTGAACTCGTTCCGTCGGACTCCCGCTCTCCTAAGGTGCCGTGCATCGGAGCCCATCCGGCTCACGCGTCCCCCACACGCCCACCCGGCACTCACGTTGGGGCCAGCAGCGCGCTGGAGCACAGCGAATGCGATGCCTCCCCGAACGAGGGAGCCCCTGCCAAGTGCACAGCGCACCACTTCGACATCACGTAAGCCCTTGGAGATAGAACACGTATGGGATTCGGACGGTTAGGGGCCCAGGGCGTGCCCGGGGCTGTAGCCCTCAACACCACACTCGATGAGATCGCCCAGGTCACCAGCCGTTGGATAACACCGACACAACGGCTGCGACGCAACCTGCTCTACCTCACCCGCTCCCGAAACGGCTACACCTTTATGCAGGACTGCGGCATCCGGATGGACCGGCGGATGATCACTGCCTGGCTCGCCGAGGAACGCATCCCAAGCCCCGAGCAGCAGCGGCGCCTGGAGGACGCGTTCCGCCTGTTGCGCCGCCGCAACATGGCGCCCAGCATGACGCGCCGGCTCAACGCCAGGGGCGGGACCCGCGTGGAGATCTACCCCGTCGACCAGAGCGACGTCGATGACAAGCACCGGCGCACCGCCCGGTGGCGGCACAAGAACATCTACCGCTGGGACCCCATCATCGCAGCCTGGTCGCGCAGCGACCTGCGCGAACTGACCCACCGGTGGCACGACGTCATCACCGACCTCGACTCCGACTGGCGCATGTACGAGCACGTGACCCACCTCGGCTTCTGGGCCTGAACCCTCCCTCGCCGCCGCAGCACCGAACCCCTGATCGACCCGCGCCAAAGGAACGCCTCCATGAAGCCCCCGGACCCCGAGGACCTCACCGAAGAAGACCTGGCCCGCCGCCGGCACGCACAACGGGAACTCATGGGTCCCGCCGTACGCTCCCTACTGCAGCTCTCGCAGCGCGGAGAGCTGACCACCGCTCATGTCGAACTGTCCGCCCACACCCTCGGCGTTCACGTCACGACTGTGTGGCGCAAGCTGGCCCGCGCCCGGCTCGGTGAACCCCTGCACCGCAGCCGGGACCGTTTCGAGATCACCGACGCCATCCGCACGCTGCTCGCCTACCACCGGGGCAACGTCAAAGCCGTCCACAGAGAACTCGCGCAGGAAGCCGAGACATCCGGCGCCACCCCGGTGAGCCTGTCCACACTGCACCGCGCCATCAAACGCGACCTGCCGCCAGGTGACCGAGCCGGCCTCAAGAACGGGCCCCGCCTCCCGCGGCCACGACCCGCATCTGCGCCGCCCGCCCACCGCCCGCAACGAGGAGTGGGAAGGCGACCACAAGCAAGCCCCCGTCTGGGTGTGGGCCAACGACCGGCTGGTCAAACCCTGGGTGACCTGGTTCTGCGACTGCCACACCGGCATGATCATGGGCTGGGCCGTCACCCCTCACTTCCCGCACCGCGGGTCCATCCTGGCCGCCCTCAGATCCTGCATCCTGCACGACGACGGCTACGGCCCGGCAGGCGGCCTGCCCACCCGGATCCGCATCGACCGCGGCAAAGACTTCCTCTCCCGCGCCGTCCAGGACGCACTCGGCGCCTTCGCCGTCCAGGTCGACGTCCTGCCTCCCTACACCCCCCACCTCAAAGGCAGCATCGAAAACCTCAACCGCGCCGCCACCAGCATGTTCTTCTCCACCCTGCCCCGCTACACCCACGCCCAGAAACTCGACTCCCGCCACCACTCGGGGGACAAGGACCCAGCCCTGACCTTCGAAGGATTCGTCGAGCTCTTCGCGCAGTGGGTCAAGACCCGCAACGCCGACCACACGATGGCCGGCTACGGCGACCTCACCCCGCTGCAATGGTGGAACAGCGAGAACACCCCGCTGCGCGAAGTCAGCGCCAAGGACCTTCACGCCTTCCTCCTGGAAGGCGACCGCTCCACCCGCGTCATCAACGGCCACGGCATCCGGTTCAAGGGGCGCGACTACATGGCCGGCTGGATGACCGGCCGCTCCGGCACCCGCGTCCACATCCGCTTCCAGCCCCACCACCTCGACCAGATCGAAATCTTCGACGCCGACAACCGCCGGCATCTGGGCACCGCCCACCTGGCCGACCAGGCCACCGACGAGCAAATCGAGCAGGTCTATCAAGCCCGCGCCGAACGCTCCCGCCGCGTGCGCCGCGACCTGCGCCGGGCCGAAACCCTGCGCCGCCGCCGCTTCAAAGCACACACCACCACCGGACCGGCCCAGGCCGACACCGCGATGACCCGCAAAGAGGCCGCCAAGGAACTGGGCGCCTGGAGCTCCGGCCGGACCGCTGACGATCTGCCCTCCGACTACATGCCCCGCCGCATCACCCCGCCCGGCGGCTGGGCCGTCCCCGGCACATCCACCCCACCGAGGAAGAGACATGACCACCCCGCGCACCGCCCCCGACCCACCCCAAGCCCCCACACCGCCCTCGGCCAGGAGGAGCGCCGGCGAGGCCACCTCCTGCACGGCTGCCTGGGCGACACCCACCCCCGCTGCACCGTCCGCATCCGCTCCGAGGATGCCGGCACCGCCGACCTCGACGACCACGACACCGGCCGGCCACCGGGCACTACCCACGCCCAGCCCGCCCACCCCGCACCCGACAGCACCCCCACCGCCCCGACCACCTTGAAGGACACCCACATGACCGGCACCGACACCACGCAGACGACACCCCGCCCCGACCGGGACGACGTCGTCGGCGAACCCGACTTCTACCTCAACCTCGCCGACGCCCGCATCGTGGCCACCGAAGCCCTTCTTGAAGCCAGCGAGAACATCGCCGACACCATCGAAGCCCGCGCCATGTCCTGCATCTACGGCGACGCCGGCCTCGGCAAAACCTTCTCCGTCCTGGCCGCACTCAAGGAAATCTCCGCCGAACGCGTCCTGCTCCTGCAGTTCCGCTCCCGCCCCACCCCCCGCGACATCCGCCAGGAACTGTTCACCGAACTCCGCCTCGAAGGCGAACCCCCCTCCCACCCCAGCGAGTTCGACCGCCTGCTCAAGCGAACCCTCGCCCGCAAGCCCTACGTCCTCGTCTGCGACGAAGCCCAGCAGTTCAGCCGCGAATGCTTCGAGTTCGTCCGCCACCTGTGGGACACCGGCCAGGGCAAGAACCGCCCCGCCGTCCTCTTCGTCGGCGGCGAAGAAGCCTACAAGACCCTCTACAGCGAACCCTCCCTCGCCTCCCGCATCTACATCTGGCAGGAATTCGCACCCATGGAGGCCGACGAGGTCCAGAAGAACATTCCCCTTTTCCACCCCGTCTGGGCCAGCGCATCACCCGAACTCATCGACTACGTCTACGAAGAAGGCGCCGGCGGCACCTTCCGCGTCTGGTCCAAGATCACCTATCACGTCCTCGAAGGCATGAAGCGCCGCGGCCTGGAGAAGGTCGACGAATCCATCGCCCGCTGGGCGATCCGCCGGGCCCTGCCCCACCGCCGCCGCGCCCGCCGCCCCCAGCAGGACGCCGGATGACCAGTACACAACCCACCGCACCGGCTCCTCACTACCTCAGCCTGCCCGACGCCCGCACTGTCACCACCCAGGCCGTGCGGGCCGCCGCCCACGCCCTCGACAAGGTACTGCGCGAGCAGAGCATGATGTGCCTGACCGCCGACCCCGGCGTCGGCAAGACCTTCACTCTGCACACCCTGTGCGAGCAACGCCCCACCCTGCCCGCACTGCGGTTACTGCAACGCCCCCAGGCACGCCCCGACGACCTCCGTCACAGCCTCCACCACGCCCTCAACCTGCCCGGCGACCCGCCCCAGGACGCCGGCATCTGCGACGACTACCTGCGCCACGCCCTCGCACACACGCCCCGCCTCCTCGCCGTGGACGAAGCCCACCAACTGTCCACCTCCTGCATCGAATACCTGCGCTACCTCCATGACGACCCCACCCCGCAGGTCACCATCCTGCTCCTGGCCAGCCGTCCCCGCCTCAAAGCCCTGCGCTCACAACCCACCCTGCTCAGCCGCGTCACTACCTGGCACCACATGGAACCCCTCGACCCAGATGAAGTCCTCACCGTCCTGCCCGCCTTCCACCCGCTGTGGCACAACACGCCAAACCGCACCCTCACCCACCTGGACGAGATGTGGGCGCACGGCAATCTTCGCCGCTGGGCCGCCCTGACTCATCAGCTCCAAGCCCACCGGCGCCGCCACCCCGACCACCCACCCGACCCGGACGCCCTCCTGCGCCGTCTGCACCACCGACTGGCCCTCACAACATGACCTCAACGCCCCACAGCGCTGCACCCGACGACACCCTCCAAAAGTGGACCCCCAGTTGGTCCCCGGACCACACCGACTCCGGCCTGCCGCCCATCACGTTGATCACCGACACCCACGACCAGCCCCCCTACACCACCACCGCACTCGCCGCCCACCAACCTGGGCTCGGCCGCATTGCCGTCCACCCCACACCCCTGGCCACCGCGCCCGCCTACCTCGCCCACGACCTGATCCGCGCGCTCGGCAAACATCTCCCGCCCCCACACATCGACCCGCCCTGGTGGACCGGCAACGCCGACGAGTCCTGGCGCATTGCGGCCGCGTGGACCCAAGCCCTCAACATCAGCCACTACGTCATCTGCCGCGCCCACCGCATCACCGGCCGCCACCTCGAGCACCTCATGGCCCTGCGCGAACTCACCCGCATCCGCCTCACGCTCGTCGTCAGCGGTCCAACATCGGCTGCCCTGGCCACCATCCTCAACACCGTCGCCCACCACCAGATCGACACCCTCGAAGATGCCCGCCAGCACCTGAACCAAGACACCTCATCTCGGCCTCCCGCCAGCTACCCCTGGTGGCACAGCGCCCCATTTCCCGGCCCTCACGACGAACCCTGGTACGAGCTGCCCCCACGCCCCCGACACCCCGCCGGAACGCCCGACGAAATCACCACCAGCTCCCGCGGCACGCCCACCCGGCTCCATGCCACCGACAGCCGGCCGCCTGCCATTGCTCTGCCAGCACACACCCACCCAGACACCCCCAGCGGCCCCCACCACGAGATCGTGGCTCAGCGCATCCACACCCGCATCGCCCACCCCATACACGCCGCAGCCGTCGCGATCCGAGCCCTGGCCGGCTATGGCACCGACCAGCTGTCCCAGCTCACCACTGCCACCCCAGAACACCCACGAGCGGACCTCCCCACCGAACTGCCAAACTGGGCGCGCCTCCTTCTGGACGCCGCCTGCATTCACACCGACCTGCAGGCATACATCCGCCATGATCTGCCCGCCCACCTGTCGGGCGCGGACAGGCCGTTCCGGCTGGGGTCCTGGGACAGAAACGACATCGCCCATGCCACCGAAACCTGCCACCTCATTGCAGCCCGCGCCCGCCGTGCACGCCAACGGTCCTGAGAGAAGCGTGTGAGTAGTAGCCTCCCCATCGGAGGCCTTACCTCAAGAGGACCCCGTGCGTCCTGTGCGGGAAGCCGGCCCAGCCAGAGCGTGGTGGCATCAGAGGCTGGCTCCACAGCTGTGCCGGATCCGCCGCCACAAGGTGGTCGGTTTCAGGCCGCGTTCGACGCGCAGCAGAAAGCCGGTTGGATTGGCTGCCGCAGCCTGGTCTGATTGTCGTCGTGCGCCGGTGACGAGGCCGAAGGCGGCTACGGCGGTCGTTCCGGCTGCCCCGGCCATGGTGCCCATCATGCTGCTGGCGAGAGCGCCGGCTGTACTGAACAGGGCAACTGAGCTGGGCATTTCGAACTTGGCGCTGATCGCCGTGGTGATGGTCTGCAGGCCGATGCCGTTCATCACCTTGCGTAGATCGTCAACCTTCGTCTCGAAGTCGTGGTGTACTGCTTGCCGCAGATACAGTTCCAGCGCCTGTCGGCTGGGGATGTCACCCACGTTCTCCTGCAGCTTCTGCGCGGTCTGCCGGACCGCATCGCTGTAGGCGACGAACTCCGACTGATACTTCGTGCGCAGCTCCACGATCTTGTCCACGGGCACCGTGGCCAGCCGGGCGGGCAGCACGTACTGCAAGGACAGAACCCCGACTCGACTGGTCAGATCAAGCATCTCGGTAGAGCCCAAGGGCCCACCCAGCAGAACTGCCGCCATGCGATCAGCGTCCCACTGGCCCGCTGCAGTGTGTGCGGCCACTTGGTCCGTCAGCGGGATGAAGGCCGTACGTCGTGCGACTTCGGCCGTCAGAGCGCACTTGTACACCCACGCCACAGCCGGATCCAATCCGATCCATTCTGTGCCGGACTGCCCGCTTACAGAGTTACGGATCGCCGGCACGGCCAGACCGCTGTCCCCCAAGGCCTGGCGCAGGGAAGCCGTCATCTCGCCGGGGTAAAGGCCGGCAAGACCCTGGCCGCCAAACTGCCTGCTGTTACCAGAGTGGGTAAGGTGCGCTGAGAACCCGGGAGGTGAAGGCTCGGCGTTCACCCCACCAGCCCGGTACGGTCCGACGCCAAAGGCGCCCGCCAGTTCATCCCCGTGAGCGTTCACTGTGGCAAGCAAGTGTGCAGACGCGGCTTCGACAGCGTCAGCGGGGTCGAAGTTCTCTACAAAACCCAAGCCATCTTGAAGCGCCTGGACCTCGCTGGGATCAGACACCCGGAAACCGCGGGGAACGACACGGGCGAGCCGCGGCATGTACAGCGCTGCAGCCTTGATCCAAGCCGGGTCACGGAAGTGAACGTAGGGGTAGTACAGACCGATGGCCACCATCCTCAACTCCCTGGTCGATGCACCAGCCCCCACTGGCGCGACCAGCGTCATACTAGGGGCTAGAGCGACTGAGCGGGACGACGGAGGCGAGTCCATGGACTGCAGCCGAGCCCTCGAATCTTGAGCTGTACCGGACGTGCGTACAGTGACCGGCGTTGCACTACGCCAAGGAGAACACCCCTTCTCTCCACGCTTTTCCGCTCCGGCGTCTCTGCCCTCGCTGCTGTCCCGGAGCTGCTGGAGCAACTGCTCTACCACTGGCAGCCGGATCGACTTCGTGTTTCGCCTCTGCAGCTACATCACCTACACACGCAGCGAGTTCGGCGACTTCGTGGATGCTCTGCCCTTAAGAGGACTGGGCGCCGACCTAACGATCGCCGAACGTCTGATCGACCCCGACACGACCTAGCGAGGCCTACTCGCTCGCTCAGCACACGCCGTCCGCGCCAGCAGTGCTCGCGGCGGCTCACCAAGAAGCGTTTGACCTCGATCCGCTACGCCGCTATTTTGCATATGCCAACTCAGTTATCAGAGTACGCATGAAGGGTGGGTGAGATGCTGCTGACCACCGGGCAGGCCGCGGAAGAAATCGGCTGCGCAATCACCACCCTGCGACGCCTCGTACAGGCAGGACTGCTGCCGGGCCTGTCGCGCCGTGGCGTACGCGTGATGATTCCGCTCGAAACCGTCCAGGCTCTGCGGGAGCGCAGTCATGCCCCGCTGCATCAACTGGAAGCCCCGGAAGTTGCTGTGCTGAGGGTCGATACAGCCCAGCCAGCACACGAGCCCGGTCGCGACTGGCTCGGATTCGCTTCATCCCTTACCCCCGAGGACCTGCTCAAAGCACTGCGCGGCTGGTGGCGATGCGACGCCGCGAGCGTCGCAGCCGGGGGAGTGCTGCCGGTGACGCTGTCCGGCTACGTCGTTGCCGTCCTTACAGGCTTGGAGCGATGGGAGAAGAACACCAAGGGCCGTCATGCTTTTCCCGACGCCCGACTGGCCGGCTACGTCACTGACCTGGCCACCCCGAAAACCGTGATCACCTCCGGCCCGGACGGCGACCGCCGGCTCGCCAAGCTGCTGCTGGGCACCCGGCTCGCCTCCCACTCGGGCGGAGCAGTCGCCTACGTCACCACGCATACCGCAGGCTGACCGAACAAGGACGCCCGATGGACGCACAGAGCTACAACGCCGCGCTCTCCGAACTGCGCACCGTGCGGGACGCGATCAAGAAAGCCCGAGCGGAACTGTCGAAGCTGGAGGCTGACCGGGACAAGCGCATCACTCAGCTGGCTTCCTACGGCAAGGCAAAGGCGGAGCGGATCGCCCCGGCCGCCGGACTGAGCGTGACCGACGTCGTCGCAGTCGCCCCCGCCCTGGCACCCGACAGCCTCGCCGTCACAGCCGACAAGCCACAGCCCCAGGGCCCCGCCCCCGAAACACTCGCCGCCGGGCCCGTTGACGAGACTGCCAAGCCGCAGGCGGCGATCGCCACTGCGGCGAGCACCGCCCTCCCGCGGCTCACCACCGCACCAGACCCTGTCGAACCCGTCAACCCGACTTCACCGCCGCCGGCTTCCACAGCACGCAGCCTTCCGTCGATCCCCAAAGACACCACCGGCGATGCCTGGTTCACCCACACACCGGGCCTGGCCTCCACCCGGCCCAACTTCACCCAGCAGGCCCGTTCCACCGTCTTCCTCGACACCACCACCGGCGTCCTGGTCCACCGCCAGCAGACCCACCACCTCGACCTCGGCGCCGCCACGGCCGCGGACCTCCTCACCGCCGTCTTCCACGCCGTCCCTGAGGGTGTGGAGCGGATCTACGTCACCGCCGGTGATCCCTGGCACCGCGAAGCCGACCGCTACCCCTACCTCCGTGACGCCGTCGCCGCCTGGCTCAACGCACCGGCCCCAGGCTGGCGTACCGACACCGGCCGCGGCAAAGACCGGATGGCCGGGCACTTCGTCCACGCCCGTAACCCCGTCGGCCGCTACCAGCGCGAGAACAATGACCAGCATGTCGAGATCCGCTCGGTGGGGGAGTGGTTCGACACCGACGGCGACGACCCCGCCGTCATCCGCGACGCCTTCGTCCTGCTGTGGCAGGCCCTGCGCCGCCACTGGAGCGACGCCGTCATCATGGGCTCCCCTCCAGACCGGCCGCGACCTGTGGACGCGCACCATCCCCACCCGCGGCCAGTACGCCGACGGCTTCCCCGTCCTGTCCGAGGAGCTCCGCGGCCTGCTGCACGCCACCGCAGGTCAGGGCCGCAACGAACTGATCACCCCACCCCGCGTCCCCGAGCAGCTGCCCCGGCTCGTCGAGTACGACCGCACCTTCGCCTACGCCAAACACACATGGAAATCCCCCGTCGGAACCCCACGCCGCATCACCGCTACCACCTTCGCCGCGTGGAGTGAGAAGGAACAGATGCGGGCCCTGTACGGTGCGGGCACTGGCAGGTCCGCGTGACCGTCCCCACCACCTGGAACCACGTCGGCCTGCTGCCGGCGCCCGCTCCCGGCGACCGCGCGTGGCACTACCCCGCCCAGCCCGGAACCACCTTCACCACCTGGGCAGGCGGCCCCGAGATCCACACCGCCCTGACCAACCCCATCCAGCCGTGGAAGATCGAGATCCTGGACGGCATCCTGTGGGACGACGGCAAGCCCCTCGACGACTGGGCCAGGAAACTCAAGGAGACCTGGGCGAACCTCTCCGCCCAGGCCCACTTCCAGGGGGATGCCCAGCAGGCCCGCGCAGCTCACCTCGCCTCCCGCGCGGTGCGCTCCATCCTGCTGTACGGCATCGGCGCCTTCGCCCAGCCCCCGCATGGTCACCGGCACCACCCCCCGCACCGCCGAACGCGACGTCCCCGCGGACGCCGAAATCATCGCCTTCGACGACGAACGCATCACCTGGCAGAAGCCCACCGGGTTCAGCCGCGACCCCAACGCCCATCCCGAATGGGCCGCCGCGATCTGGTCCGGCGCCCGGGCCGCCCTGCTCACCCAGCGCCACCGCGACGACAACGCCTACGCGGGTGCCCTGCACACCCCGCCCGGCAGCGTCATCGCCTTCCGCACCGACGCCCTCTACCTCACCGAGGCCCAGGACTGGCCCTACCACCACCAGCCCGGCGACTACCTCCTGCGCGGCCACCTCACCGGCCCCCTGGCTGCCCCCACCAGCGAGGAGGAGCTCCTCAGCCTGCGGGACGCCGGACGTACCGCCCTCACCACGAACCAGGAGTCCTGATGCCGCCCCGACGCCGACGCCAGGCCACCGGCCGCACAGCCTTGAACGAGGCGGCCCGCCTGGCCGACCGGCTCCAACAGGCCGGGTACACCAAACGCGACATCGCCCGCATCATCGACCGGGACCCCTCTTTGGTGTCGCAGTTCTACACCAGGAACAAGGGAGCGGCCTTCGTCCCCGCCCTGCGCGAGGTCCTCACCGCTGTCGAGGCCGGCGGCATCACCGACCTGCCCGAACTCCGCGCCATCGCAACCCGTCACATCACGCGCCGCACCACCGCCTCCGGCGCCCGAGCCCGCGTGCGCGGCAAAGCCGTCCTGATCACCCCTACCGGCACCGGCACCGGGCGCGTCGGTGCCCAGGCCATCGCTTCCGGCTCCGCCCGCCTGCGGCCCCTGATCGCCGAAGCCGCCCGCCGCGGTCTGCGCCTGGCGTTCACCGTCCGCCTGGCCAGGACCGGCTACCTGCACCCCTCCGGCAGCCGCACCGACTCACCAGGGATCCGCCGGGATGTGATCCAACGCGCCGACCACACCGAAGAACGCTCCTACGGCTCCGCCCGGACCCGCGGGTTCGACGCAGCCGATTTCGCCCGCCGGGTCGACGCCGCGGGCGGTGACGTCACCGCCGCCGTCCACCAGTGGCTCACCGAAACCGGTCGCATCCAGCCCGATGCCCGTATTCTCCACCTCGAGGTCCGTACCTGGCAGCCTCCAGCCTCCCGATGACCGGCGCTCAGCCGCCGGCCTGAACCGCTCCCGGCCACCCGGCCGACCCCCCGAGTGTTGTGCGAAGGCCGGGCACGCAGGCGCGTGCACGGTGCGCTCTCAGCCCAGTGCGCAGCATGGGCGTATCTGTCTTCGCTTCGACGAGGGCCTCGGCCAGCCTGTCGTAAGGTGCGGTCATGACCGGACAGGCCTGTGGGGGCTCCGCCTCGATCGCCCTTGCTGTGCGAGGAGACGGACATGCGGCAGCAGCCCTCGGGGCTCTTGCTCTCGGCAGTCACCTCGACAGTGCAGCGGTGCCCGCGGTCTTGGCCGCGGCCATCGACGAGCACGGTGGCTGTGTCCCGCTGCCCTACGGTCAAGGACAGTGCCGCATCGCCAGGGTCGGGGAAACCATCGCGGGGATGCTGTATGCCACTCCGCCCATACGCTGGCTGCGCGCACATCCGCCGGCTCAGCGCAACGGCCTGATCCACTCACTCACCGAGATCGAGCTTCTCGCCGTCGCAGAGCCTTACCGCCACCACGGCATCGGTACGGCTCTGCTGGAGGAAACCGAGCACGCCGCACGCGCTGACGGGACCCGCCTGGCTCTCGCCAAGGTCCGTATCGGTGCCTTCCCGGTCATGCGCTGGTATCGCAGACGCGGATACACCGTCGCAGCCCAGGGTGAACCCGTTGTCTTCCGCACCCGACTCGGTGGACTCACCTCCTGTGACGACGGATCCGACGGTTACCAACTCGCCGTCAAGGCACTCCAGCCCGGAGAAACGGTGCGCCGCGTGGCCAGGGGAGCCGACACGGTGCTCACCGTCGAACACGCCTGAACCCGGCTGCTGTGCGGCCAGCGCCCGCCGCTCGCCTCTGCGCAGGTCAAGCCCCGATGGCAGTGCTTGCCGCGAGTGTCGAGGCCGTGCGAAGCACCCCTCGGTTCGCCCTCGAAGATGCCCTTCTCTCGCCGTCGGCCGCGCACGAGCACGGGCAGCACCTCTGCACGAGGGCGTTCGCCCCGCGAAGGGGCAACCACGCCGCCCCTCGAACGGACCTACCGCGTCGCTGGGCCGGCAGAAACGCGCACCACGCTGCCCACTGCTCCGATGACAGCCCCTCCTGCCTGCACGGGCCAAGGCGCCAGGCGAGCCTGCCCGGTTGAGCGTGGCCACCTGCCCACGCGGGTGACAAGCGCACGCCTGAAGACCACTTTCGGGGGACACCGCGCAGCCCGTCGGAGCGGCTACGATCCTCGCACCCCACCCCATGCAATTGCATATGGGATTGCACTTCCCATGGTTCGGCAATGCAGCGGCCCGTGTGCGCAGAGCCTCGTGCTCCTCGCTCGGTGGGAGAAGGCGTCGACCGAAACGGGAAGGTGACAGCAATGCAGTACCGCAACGGAGTTCCGGCCGGTGAGATCCAGGACGTGATGTGGTTCAAAAGCAGCCGCAGCAGTGCCCAAGGCGGCAACTGTGTCGAAGTGGCGGCTCTGCCGGGTGGGGGAGCGGCGATGCGTCACTCCCGTGACCCGCAGGGGCCGGCACTGGTCTACACGGCCGAGGAGGTCGACGCGTTCCTCGTGGGAGTCAAGGCCGGTGAGTTCGACAGCCTGACTGGCTGAGCGCTTGGACGGCAACCGTCGGACATGCCCAGTCGGAGTCTGCGAAACTGGCCCCGGGTTCAAGGCTGTTTCGCAGGGGGGCGTGCATGTCCGACGGTTCTGCGGTGCGTGAGGAGAGCACTGAGCCTGCCGTTGTGCCGATCACCGGGCACAGTGCGCGGCCGGAGATCGCGGCCCGTCTGCTCGGTGAGACATTGCGGCAGGCCCGCAAGGAGCGCAGCTTGTCGTTGCGTGACGTTGCTCCCGTGATCCGCGGGTCGGTGTCCAAGGTCAGCCGTCTGGAGCGGGGCGAGAGCCCTCCGCGTGAGCGGGACATCAGGGACCTGGTCGCCTTCTACCAGTTCTCGAGCGATCAGGCCCATGAGATCGAAGGGCTGTTGCAGCAGGCCAAGAACAACGCATGGTGGCAGAAGTACGGTGATGTCACGCCCAATTGGCTCAGGCGCCTGATCGGCCTGGAAGCCGGGGCCACCCGCATCGCCTCCTACGAGAATCACGTCGTCCCCGGGCTGCTGCAGACCCGCAGCTATATGCGCGCCCTTGTCTCCAACGGTCTGCCGGGCGCCAGCTCTGAGGAGGTCGAGCGGCGTGTGAAGTTGCGCTTGGACCGTCAGCGCATCCTGTGGTCCCCCCGCCGGCCCAGCATCGTCGCGATGCTGGAGGAGGCGATCCTGCTGCGTCCGGTGGGCGGCCCCGGCGTGATGTGCGAGCAGCTCGACCACCTGATCGAACTCTCACAGCGAGACGGGATCAACATCCGGATCATCCCGTTCGAACGCAGCGCCAGTGTCGCCCCCAGTTACCCCATCACGCACCTGACGTTCGGCGACGGCGGACCGTCGGAGCTGGTCTACATCGAACTCATCGACAGCGCCATGTATCTCAGCCGGGCCGGCGACGTCGAGCAGTACCGGCAGGTGCTCCTGAATCTCCTCGCCGCCTCGCAACGCATGAGGGACAGCCGCGATCTGTTGGTGGAGGCGCGGGACCGTTACGCGGCCCGCGCCGCCGATAGCGCCCTATAGTGTTCGAACCGGGAAGGTACGCCGAGGCGATAGCTTCGCCTCGATAGTCTGCACGGCGTGATCAACGCATACGCGGGCTTCGACGATGCTGCGGTCGCGATAGCCGGAGCCCGGGCTGGCGCGGACGTGGTGCGCAATATGTACGGTCGGCGGCTCAGCCGCATCGACAAGGGTGCCGGGGACTTTGCCACCGCCGCCGATGTGGAGGCTGAGATGATGATCCTCGGCGTCATCCGTGCCGCACGGCCCGATGACGCGGTGCTCGGCGAGGAGGCGGGCAGCAGGGCGCCGCCGACGCTGTGCGCCAGTGGTTGGTGGATCCCTTGTGCGGCACGCTGAACTACGCCGTCGGCAACATGTTGGTGGCCGTCAACGTGGCACTGCGCGCCGGGGCGGCGGCCGTGGCCGACCCGTTCAGCGGCGAGGTTTTCTTCACCGACGGGCGAACCGCCTGGGTGCGGTACGACGGGGTCGACGACGCACCACTGACGCCCTCGCCCGCTACCCGATTGGTGGACGTCAACCTGGATCCGCCGTTCCCGAGTGCGCCCGGATTCCGGGCCGTGGATCTGCTGGCCCATCCTGATTTCGTCGAACGTTTCCGGCCTCGGGTCGTGTCCACGACGCTGGCGTTGGCCTGGGTCGCTGCCGGCAAGCGCGCCGCGTATGTCACCGATGGCGGCGACCTCTCCGGGAGCGTGCATTTCGCGGCCGGTATCGCTTTGTGCCGGGCTGCTGGCTGCGTCGTCACCGGCATCGACGGTGCCCCGATAGGTGAGGCAGGCCGTGGGCTTGTGGTCGCCGCCGATGGCGAGACCCACGGGCTGTTGTTGTCGATGATGCGCCGCCGAAGCTAGTGCTGTGACCGCAGGGTTTCGCCGGGCCGGGTCAGACTGCGGCTTTGAGGGGCCTGCTGTCCCAGCGGAGGCCCTTCTCGCTGCGGATCCGGGCACGTCGAGGATGTCCAGTCCGTCTGGGAAAGCGCGGACCTCGTGGTTTTCACGTACCTGGCTCTGGTGGCCATGCGTGAGAAGCCTGTATCAGTTCGGTCACCGGCCGCCGGTGCGGTCCATGTACAAGATCGCGTCCATGATGTCGCGCAGGTCATGTCCCGGCGGTCGGCCGAAGTCCCTGGCCGCGCCGCGCCGCGCCGCGGCGCGGCCAGGCCAGGGACCAGGCCTTAAGGATCGGCTCGATCAACATCCAGCGAGCGTCGGACAGATCACTCGGATTCGGGCGTCGCGTCGGCATGCTTCCGGCGTACCGCCGCAGACCGAGTGCGCCCAGGCGCACAGCGATGAGAACGGCTTGGACGAAAGGCCCGCTGCTGTCGCGGCACTGCTTGTGCCGGCGGTGGTGCGGGATGGCCAGGGGTACCGCGGTAGCCGCTGTCGGTGATCACCATGGGGTGCCGCCAGCCTTCACGCCGGAGTCCTCCCGGCCCGGCCCGGCCCGGCCCGATTGCGGTTGCCTGGCTGTGGCTTGCCGATGGCGACGATGAGGGGGTGTCTGTGTCGATGACCATGGTGGTTGGTGGAGCAACGATAGCTCTTTGCTGAGGATGGCCATGGCCCGGTCGCCGGTGGAGACCAGCGTGCCGTCCACATCGATGATGCGGTCGGCTGCCGACTTGGAGACAGCTTTCGCGGGTCGTCTCCGGAGCGCTGGGCAGTCCGTTCTGATCTCTGCCAGCACCTGCCGACCGGCTTGTCCGTCCGGCCGGTCAGCGTAGGGGGCGAGGTGAACAGTGGGACCAAGGGAGCAGAGGCTCCTGACCGCGCGTCCCGTCCGGTCAGCGAGATCACTGAAAGGCAGGTGGCGCCGGCAGCATCCACTTTGCGGAGTATGAGGTCGGGGCCAGCCCCCGTGCCGTCCGTTCAGTGTACTGCGAGGGAAGCTACTCAAATGTCGCGGTCAGGAACTATTTGTGGCGACAGTTGCCCGCGCTCGGCCGCCACTGGTGTGGCCTACGCCACTAGGTGTTCTGGGTTCTTTGGGTCCTCTGTGGCGTGATGCCTGCTTGTGGCCACCTAGACCTGTGCTTGATCTCTTGTTTACCGTCGTGTGCACGGTCTGTAAGAGATCGGTCACAGCGGGGGCAGGGTCTGGGGAGGCCCTGTGGGGAGGGTTTGTCATGCCTGTGGGGAGACGATGGAGCGTCACTGGTGCTGCGGTGGGTGCCGCAGTGTTATTGGGCCTGCTTCCGTCAGCAAACGCGGCCAGTGCTGCCGACAGCAAGACGTCGGCCGGTCAGGCGTTACATGCCTTGGATGCGGGAGATACCGGAACAGCTGCCACTGAGGCTGAGGCGGTGTCGCGCGCCAAGCAGACAGGCCAGCCCGTGGAGATCGCCTCTCTGAGAGGGAGAGCAGCGAGGTCTTCGCCGACCCGGACGGCAAGCTTGAGGCGCGTGAGCACCTGCGTCCCGTGCGCGCACGCGTCGATGGTGTGTGGAAGCCCATCGATACCGACCTCGCACAGACGGACGACGGGATGGTCGCGCCGAAGGCCACAACCATCGGCCTGAAATTCTCCGGCGGTGGCGATGCCCCGATGGTGAGAATGACCAAGGCCGGGCGTGAACTGGCCTTATCGTGGCCGGGGAAGCTGCCCGCTCCTCAGCTTCAAGGGGACACGGCCACCTACCCGGACGTCTTGACGGGTGTCGACCTGCGGTTGGGTGCACAACAGGACGGCTTCACCCAGCTCTTGGTCGTTAAGTCGGCCGAGGCGGCTGCCAGCAAGGAACTGGCCGAACTGCGCCTGAGACTGAATGCCGACGGCATGGAGGTGAAGGAGACCGGCGCCGGTGGTCTCCAGGCCGTGGACAAGGGCGCCGGCGGTACGGTGTTCGAGGCGGCGCAGCCGCTGATGTGGGACTCCAGCACAGGGCCTCGACGCAGAAAGCGGCGACTGCGCAACCTGGCACACTCCAAGGCGGCGAGGAGCTACCGACGACGTAGAGCCCGGCGCGACCGAGTCGGGCAAGCTGGCTCCCGTCGATGTGGAGGTTCCTCCCAGCCAGGATGCGCTTGTGCTGAGGCCGGACACCGAGGTCCTCCGCGGGAAGGACACCGTGTATCCGGTGTTCATCGACCCCAAGTGGGACGCGCCCAAGGCCACAGCCTGGACCGTGGCGTCGAAGTACTGGGCATCGTCCCCGCAGTGGAAGTTCAACGGCGATCCGGACGCCGGCCTGGGCTACTGCGCCTGGTACTACTGCAAGCCCTACGACACGAAGCGGCTCTTCTACCAGATGTCCGTCTCGAAGTACGCGGGCAAGGACGTCCTGTCGGCCGAGTTCGTCGTACGTGACACCTGGTCGGCCTCCTGCAGCGCGCGCAGTGTCCAGCTGTGGCGGACGAAAGGCATCTCGTCCTCAACGACATGGAACTCCCAGAACGAGTCCGGCTTCTGGATCGACCAGCTGGGGACCAAGTCGTTCGCCTACGGATTCGAAGGATGCGCGGCAAAGGACGCCGAGTTCGATGTCAGATCGGCCGTGCAGCAGGCCGTCGACAAGAAGTGGCCGACGATGACCTTCGGCCTCCGCGCCGGAGATGAGTCCGACGAGTACGGATGGAAGCGGTTCTCCGACGACGCCTTCCTGCGAGTGAAGTACAACCGGCCGCCGCAGCAGATCAAGATGTCGCAGCTGGAGATGGAGTACGGCGGTACATGCAAGAAGCCGTCGGACGCTCCGCGGGTACGCACCCTGGGCAAGATCTACGCGAACGACGTCACCGATCCCGACGGTGATGCCCTGGCGGTGCAGTTCCAGGCGAAGTGGGACGCCGGAGACGGCAAGGGCACGATCGCTCGCTGGAAGCCGCCACTGACCACCTACAAGAAGTCGGCCTCGAACTTCGCGGTCTCGCTGCCCTCGTCGATCCCGTCCAACAAGACGGTGAGCTGGTACGTCCGCTCCTACGACAGCGCGCAGTACTCGCCGTGGTCGTACACCGGAGGCTCGACCGGCTGCTACTTCGTCTACGACACCTCCGTGCCCAAGGCGCCGGCCATCTCGTCCGGCGAGTACCCGGCGTCAGACCCCGAGAACCCCGATGACCCGTGGTTTGACGGCGTGGGGAAGTACGGGTCCTTCGAACTCAAGGGCGCCAACAGCGATGTGACGAAATATTATTTCGGCGTCAACGAAGACCCGTCGTCCAAGAACACCCTCACCACGTCGGCAGGTGCTGCGAGAACCGCGAAGCTGCTTCCGTCCAAGCCGGGACTGAACTTCGTGACCGCCAAGGCGTTCGATGCGGCGGGCAACGCCAGTGAGATCCGCACGTATCACTTCCGCGTCAAGACCGGACAACCGGAGCGCGGGATGTGGCAACTGGACGATTCCGCCGGTGCACCAACGGCTGAAGGAACGGCACCCGAACGCACGGTACTGCTGGGTGGCGGAGCCAAACCGAACGTCCCCGGAGCCAAGGGCACGGCGGTGTCGTTCGACGGGGTGGACGACTATGCAGCCACCGACATTCCCGTCATCGACACTTCGGGAAGTTTCTCAGTCTCGGCCTGGGTCAAGCTTGCCGCCGTCCCCGACCATGCGGCCGTCGCGGTGACCCAGCCCGGGAATAACTCGCCCGGCTTCGAGATCTACTACTCCGCGGGTTACGACCGGTGGGTGTTCAGCCAACACACCTCCGACGTGCCCGGTTCGAGCAGTGTGACGGCCATGGCTTCCACCGGGGGCGCTGTGAAAGCCGGCGAATGGACCCATCTGGTGGGCACCTACAGCTCCGGCAGCGACGAACTGAAGCTGTACATCAACAATCAGCTCGCGGGCACGGCCAGCTACAGCTCCCCCTGGGACGCACGGCGAGGCCTACAGTTCGGCGCGGCAAGCCTCAACGGCAGCCGAACGAACTTCTTCCCCGGCGCGATCGACGAGGTGCAGATCTTCGACAAGCCGCTCTCGGCTGCCGAGGTGACCCAGCTGTACGGCAAGTCGTCCCTCACCGCGGGCCGCCCAGCCCGGGCAGCGTTCGCGATGGATGAGCCGGCCGAAGCCACCCAGTTGACCGGCAGGGCAGAGGTACCGGACGCCACCCTCATGAACGGGGCCAAGCCCGGGCAGAGCGGCATCGCCGGCAAAGCGCTGACACTGGACGGAATTGACGACTACGCCACCACCGAACGGCCGGTCCTGAACAACCAGAGCAGCTTTGCCATCTCCGCCTGGGCGAAGCTGCCGAAGACCAAACCCGACCACGCGGCGATCGTCGCCACCCAGGCGGGCGCCCATCGCGCGGGTCTGGAGCTGTATTACTCCAAGACCTACGACCGGTGGGCGGCCAACGAGTACTCTGCCGACTCCACCGACGCCACCCCGATCCGCGCCATGCAAGCAGACGGACAGACCGCCTTCGGCGACACTTGGACGCACCTGGTCGCGGTGCACGACACGGTCGCCGACAAACTGATCCTGTACGTCAACGGCACCAAGGCCGGAGAAACCGACCTCCAGGCCAACTGGTACGCGGGCGGCGCGGTACAGATAGGCGCGGGCTCCTACGACGGCCAGCCCGGCTCCTTTTTCCCCGGCCAGATCGACGACGTCCGGCTCTTCGACCGGCCCACGTCCGCGCAGGAGATCCAGCAGCTGTTCCGGCAGCGGCCGTTGGTCAAGGGGCGCTGGACGTTCGAGACGGCGTCCGGCTCGCCGCTCGTGACACCCGACGCCTCCGCGTCGGCCAACGGCATGACACTCTCCGGCGGCGCCCACCTCGACGCGGGCTGGGTCGACGGCGGCGTCACCCTCGACGGCGTCAATGACTACGGAACGACATCCACCGTGCCCGGGACACCAGCGCCAGCTTCACCGTCACCGCATGGGCGCAGGCGGCAGCGATCCCCGGCAAGGGCGTGACCCTGCTCAGTGTCCCCGGCGCAACCCAGAGCGCCTTCACGGTCCGCTACGAACCCAGCAACACACCAGGCTCCGACCCGGGGCGATGGCGCATCGCGATGGCCGCAGCCGACAGCAGCAGCGCCCCCTCACTCAGGTCGACAACAGCCAGTTCTACAGCCCCACCGAATGGACGCACTGGCTCTGGTCTACGACGGCTTCTCCAAAACCTGACGCTGTACGTCAATGGTGAGCAGGAAGAAGTCGCCTGCAAGGACGCCGACGGTGACGGGGACGCAGACGACTCCTCGTGCACGGACAAGCTGTCCTGGGCAGACGACGTACTGGCCTTCAAGGCGGCACAGCCCATGCAACTCGGCCGGGCCAAGACCGGAACAAACCTGGGGCGAATACTGGCCGGGCGCCGTCTCCGACGTGTGGACCTTCCAAGGCGCACTGTCAGACGCCCAGATCGAGTTGCTGGCCCTGGGACAGCCCGGAATGGCAACCGACGTCCCCGGCACCGACTGAAAGCCCGGGTGGGCTCTCGCCTGTGCAGGGCCCACCCGGGCACCGCCCGTGCTCTCTTTCCAGGCATGGCATCCAACTTCACCTCCGCCACCGTGCGCTTGGCACCCACGCGGAGCACCGCAGCGAAGGACGAAGGACACGATGAACGGCAGATCGAGCAGGCACTTCGCAAGAATGCGGCGACGCCTCGCACTCGCCTCGGCCACGATCATGGTGGGCACACTCCTGCAGGGAGTGACGCAGCCGGCTCTCGCCGCCGACAACGGCAAGGGGCGACCCACCCTGCCCACCTCCGAGCGCCCGGTCGCCACCACGACAGGCAAGGTCAAGCCGCGCCCCCTGATGAAAGGGCCGCGGACACCACAGACAGCGCCCCACGCCACCTGGCCCAAGACAGCGTCCACGGTAGTGCGCCTCCCCGACGCCAGTAAGAAAAACCCCACGGCCTCCGTCCACGCCCACGGTCTCCCGCTGACACTCGACACCCAGGGCACGGCCCGGAAAAAACCCTTCCGCGGGAATGTCGAGGCCCGCCTGCTCAGCCACAAAGCGGCACAGAAAGCCGGCGTCGACGGCCTGTTGTTCGCCCTGAGACCTCCCAAGACCGGGACGAAGGCCGGGCAGGTGGGCCACGTCCAGGCCCAGCTCGACTACTCCGGCTTCGCCGACGCCTACGGCGGCGGCTACGCCTCCCGTCTCACCATCGTCGAGCTCCCCGCCTGCGTACTCACCACACCGGACAAGGCTGCTTGCCACTCCACGAAACCGCTCACCACAGTCAACGACGCGGTCAAGCAGACCCTGACCGCGCGGAACGTGAGCCTGACTGCCGGAACGGCCACAGTGCTCGCGGCTGTCTCCGGAACGGGAAGCGCGCAAAGCGACTACAAGGCGACATCGCTCTCCCCCTCAGCAACCTGGAACACGAGCCTCAACACAGGCGACTTCACCTGGTCCTACGACATGCCGGCCCCCGACGTCCCCGGTGGACTCGCCCCCAAAGTAGGCCTGTCCTACTCCTCCGGATCAGTCGACGGCCGTACGAGCAACACCAACAACCAGGCGTCCTGGGTGGGGGACGGCTTCGACCTGTGGTCCGGCTACATCGAGCGCCGCTACAAACCATGCTCCGACGACGGCGTCAAGCACGCGGACGGAAGCAAGCCGGGCGACCTGTGCTGGGGCTATGACAACGCCTTCATCACCTTCAACGGCAAGGGCGGCGAACTCGTCCCCAACGGCAAGGACTCCTGGAAGCTCAAGGACGACGACGGCACGAAGATCGACCACCTGACGTCCAGCGACCGCAGCAACGGCGACGACAACAACGAGTACTGGCGGCTCACCACACCGGACGGCACCAAGTACTACTTCGGCTACAACCGCCTGCCCGGCTGGACCGACGGGAAGGAAACCACCGACTCTACCTGGACCGCACCCGTCTTCGGCGACGACTCCGACGAACCCTGCCACGCCGCCACCTTCGCCGACTCCTACTGCCAGCAGGCCTGGCGCTGGAACCTCGACTACGCAGTCGACGTCCACGGCAACGCCATCGCCTACTACTACGACAAGGAAACCAACTCCTACGGCCGCAACCTCGAGGCCAAGGACAACACCCGCTACGTACGCGGCGGCACCCTCGACCGCATCGAATACGGACTGAAATCCTCGTCCGTATACAGCACCAAGGCCCTCGCCAAGGTCAACTTCACCAGCAGTGAGCGCTGCCTGCCGGACACCCACACGACCTGCTCGGACATCTCCGCCGACGCCTTCTACTGGTACGACACCCCATGGGACCTGAACTGCGACACCGGCAAGGACTGCGACAAGGGCCGCTTCGCCCCCGTGTTCTTCACCCGCAAGCGACTCACCGAAGTCACCACCCAGGTCTACAACGGCACCACCTACCACGACGTCGACTCGTGGAAACTGGCCCACCGCTGGGGAATGTCCGACACCGACTACCAGCTGCTGCTCGACTCCGTCCAGCACACCGGACGCGCCACTGACCCGGCGATCGCCCTGCCCAAGACGACCTTCGCCTACACCCAGCTCGCCAACCGGCTGGACAAGACCGGCGACGGCTACCCACCCTTCATCAAGGACCGCCTCTCCACGGTCGCTGACGAATTCGGCGGCCAGATCGACGTCGACTACTCCGCCGCGGCCTGCGACTGGGACACTCTGCCCACGCCCGAGACCAACACCACCCGCTGCTACCCGCAGTACATCGGCGGCGGCTCGACAGACGACCCCGAACGGGAATGGTTCAACAAGTACGTCGTCACCTCCGTCACCGCCACCGACCGCACCGGCGGCTCGCCTGACCAGTCACTCGCTACGAATCTCGACGGCGCAGCCTGGCACTACGACGATGACGACGGTCTGACCAAGGATAAGTCCAAGACCTGGTCCCAGTGGCGTGGGTACGGACACGTCCGTGTCCGCACCGGCGGCCAAGGCGACGCCTCCGCCATGAAGAGCCAGCAGGACAGCTACTTCCTGCGCGGCATGGACGGGGACCGGAAGAACACCACGGCGACACCAAGACCGTCACCGTCACCCTCGGCGACGACGAAGGCGACCCGATCACCGACGAGGCACAGGCCGCCGGCTTCAACTACAACGGTCACCTACTCCCGCCCCGACGGCACGATCCTGGCCAAGACCGTCAACAGGCCCTGGCACCACGAGACAGCCAAGAAGGAAAGAGCCTGGGGCACCGTCACCGCCAACTTCACCGGCACCTCCAGCTCCAAGACCTGGACCTCCCTGGACAACGGTGCCGGCACATCCTGGCGCACCACATCCACGACCACGACTCACGACACCGTCGCCGGACGCGCCACACAGATCGACGACGCCGGTGACAGCAGCACCAAGACCGACAACACCTGCACCCGCACGACCTACGCCACCAACTCCACCGCCAACATCCTCACCCTGCCCTCCCGGGTCGAGACCGTGGCGACATCCTGCTCCGACACGCCTGCCCGGCCGGACGACGTCATCTCAGACGTGCGCACGGCCTACGACAGCGGCGCCTACGACGCAGCTCCCACCAGGGGAGACCCCACCAACACCGCCGTCCTCAAGCAGTACGACGGCACCACCGCCGTCTACCTGGAGTCCGGCACCACCTACGACGACTACGGACGCCAGCGCTCCACCACCGACCTGACCGCGGACGTCAAGGTGACCGCTGCCGGAGCCCTCACGCGCACCGCGCGCCCCGACGGCCGGACCACCACCACCGCACCGGACCCCACCACCGGCTTCGCGACAAAGATCACCGTCACCACACCGCCGGCCAAGACGGGCGACGCGACCACCGCACAGACCACCAGCGTCACCTATGACGCCCTGCGCAACCTGCCGCAGACCCAGACCGACACCAACGGCAAGGTGACGAACTTCGCCTACGACGCGCTGGGCCGCTCCACCAAGGTCTGGCTCGCCGATCGCCTCACCGGCCAGACACCGTCCTACGAGTTCACCTACACCAACAACGACCAGACCCCGCTGGCCGTCGGCACCAAAACCCTCGGCAACAACGGGGAGCAGCGCACCTCCTACGCGCTCTACGACGGCCTCCTACGACCGCGCCAGACCCAGGACCCCGGCCCCAACGGCGGCAGCCTGCTGGCCGACACCTTCTACGACGAACGCGGCCTGGTGGCCAAGACGTTCCAGACGTACTTCTCTCAGAAGCCACCGACCACCGCCCTGACCGAACCGAAGGACGCCCTCGACGTCGAAACCCAGAACCGCTACACCTACGACGGCCTGGGACGGCAGACCGAAGCCAAACAGATCGCGGGCAACGGCGACGGCGGACCAGTGCTGTCCACCAGCAGCACCATCTACCGCGGGGACCGCACCACTGTGATCCCGCCCGAGGGCGGCACCGCCACCACCACCCTTGTCGACGCACGGGGCCACACCACGGCACTGCGCCAGCTCCACGCACGCAACGCCGACGCCGCCTACGACACCACCACCTACGAATACACACCACGCGGCGAACTGAAGAAGGTCACCGACCCTGCGGGCAACAACTGGTCATACGCCTACGACCTGCTCGGTCAGCAGATCAAGGCGACCGACCCCGACAAGGGCACCACACTCAGCACCTACGACGACCGCGGCCAGCTGACCACAACCGACGACGCCCGCCCCGACACCACCACCGACGCCCGCCCGGACACACCGAAGCTGTGGTACGGCTACGACAATCTCGGCCGCAAGACCGAGATGAGGGAGAGGTCCGCCACCGGCCCCCTGCACGCCCAGTGGGTCTACGACACGGTCAGCGGCGCAAAGGGCCAGCTCGCCGAATCCACCCGCTACGACGGCACCAACGCCTATACCAGCAAGGTCATCGCCGTCGACCGCCTCTACCGGCCGCTGCGTACCTCCATCACCATCCCCGCCGCGGAAAAAAGCTGGCCGGCACATACATCTCAACCACCTCCTACAAGACCTCGGGACTCACAGCCGGCATCGGCTACCCGAAGGCGGGCGCCCTGCCGGCGGCAACCGTTGCCTACACCTACGACGACGCCACCCTGCGCCCGACCACCCTCGACGGAAGTCAGGGCATCAAGGCAACCGCGAGCTACAGCCTCACCGGCAACCCCCTTCAATTCGAACTGTCCAACAACGCCGGTAAACACGTCTGGTCCACCAACGCCTACGAATGGGGCACCCAACGCCTCGCCACGTCTCGCGTCGACCGCCAGGACATCGCAGGCGTCGACCAGAACAGCACGTACCACTACGACGAAACCGGCAACATCTCGTCCGTGTCCGACGTTTCCCGCGACGGCACCGACACCCAGTGCTTCACCTATGACTATCTGCGTCGCCTGACCGAAGCATGGACGCAGAACACCACTGCCTGCGCCGCAGCCGGCAGCAGCCTGGGCGGACCAGCACCCTACTGGCACTCCTACACCTACGACCTGGTCGGCAACCGCCGCACCCAGACGGTCCACGACCTCACGGGCGACGCCACCAAGAACACCAAGCAGACCTACACCTACCCCGACCCGGGCAAGACCCTGCCGCACGCCCTGACCTCGGTGACGACCACCGGGCCCACCAGCACCATCCAGGACAGTTTCGAGTACGACGAGACCGGCAACACCACGACCCGCACCCTGAACGGGGACGCCCAGAACCTCACCTGGGACCCGGAAGGACACCTCGCCAAGGTGACGGCGGGCGGCAAGACCACCGACTACGTCTACGACACCGCAGGCAACCGGCTCATCGCCCGCACGCCCACCGCAACCACCCTCTACCTCGGCGCCACCGAGATCACCCTCCCCAAGGGCAGCAGCACCCCCACAGCCACTCGCTACTTCGACCTCGGCGGTGGAAACCAAGCCGTCCAACAGGACAACGGCACCGTCTCGTTCACCCTCGCCGACCATCACGGCACCGCCCAACTCGCCGTCGATGCAAGCACGCAGAAACTCACTCAGCGCCGCACCCTGCCCTTCGGCGGCACTCGAGGAAACAAGCCGACCACCTGGCCGGGCACCAAGGGCTTCGTCGGCGGCACCGACGACACCAAGGACACAGGCCTCACCCACCTCGGCGCCCGCGAGTACGACCCGACGACCGGCCGCTTCATCAGCGTCGACCCGCTCATGACCCCGACCGACCCACAAAGCCTGAACGCCTACGGCTACGCCAACAACAGCCCCGTCACAAGCAGCGACCCCTCCGGTCTCTGCATGGCGGACCTGTGCGGCATCGGCTACCCCATCGGCGGTACCGGCTCGGGCGGCCGAAAGAAGGAATATGTCAAGAAGGCGCCACGCGGCGCCGGTGGAGTAGGCGCTCCCGGATACAGCGGAGCCGGATACACGGCCCCCCTGCCTGCTGCCGCCAACGGCGACTCGAACAACATGGTCAAGATCCACGACGAGTGGAACGTCAAAATCTACCCCGGCGTCTACATGCCGGCCGACAACCCCCATGTCAACGAGGTCGCCGCACGATTCAACAAGTGGGTCAACTACGTCTGCAACGCGGGCCCCGGCGACTACGACTGTATGGCCCCCGGCGACGGCGAATCCGATCCGAACGCCTACCAGCGGGTCAAGGGCAAGATGTTCTCCTGCGATTCCGGATGGGATTGCGGAGATAACTGGTTCAACCCCGTCGACCTGGTCAAGGCCGGCGTGGACAGCGGCCTCATCGGCGGCAACGGACAAGCCAGCCGGGTGGCCGGCCGCGGGGCCCGCAGAGGCGCGTCGACCGGCGGCCCGTGCAGTTTCGACCCTGACACCCCCGTCCTCATGGCGGACGGCAAGTCGAAGCGGATCGGCAAGGTGAAACCCGGCGACCGCGTCGAAAGCGCCGACCCCAGGGACGGAAAGCACAAAGGGCTTCGTAAGGTCACCGCTGCTTTCGTCAACCATGACGACGACCTGGTCAATGTGCACGTACGGGGTTCCGACGGAAAGAACCTGACGTTCCGCACCACCTCCCTTCACCCCTTCTGGGACGACACAACCACACCTGGGTACAGGCCAGCAAGCTCAAGCCGGGCCACCTCCTCAACACCGCTGCTGACGAGCACGTCCGGATCATCGCCGTCACAGTTCGCACCGGCGCCGCGGACATGTACAACCTCACTGTCAGCGACCTCCACACGTACTATGTGCTGGCGGGGCCACTCCGGTCCTGGTTCACAATTCCGGTCCGAATTGTGGAGTGCCGGCTGGCGGCAAAAATGGAGACCGTCTCGGCGGCGAGGATTTCCACGGAAGTGACTACAGTCTCGACGAGATGGTTGAGTTCGTGAACGGGCACACGGGTGGGGGGAATCCGGCAATGGGGCGTCCGTCTGCCACGGAAGTTGAGACGACGCTTCGGCAGGCCGGCCCGCGCCAGTTGGACGGGCAGAACTCGTCAAGGTTTGACCACAATGGCGTCCGCGTAATTATCAACTGGGATATGCCGTGGAAGTCCACGTCGTATTACCCTGGCAGGTGAATGAATGAATACTAGCGAGCGAGGCGAATGGCTCGGATGCTTCCTGACGGATATGGATATTCGTCGACTGGAAGACGTCTCAGTTCCAGTCGCCCCGGAGCGGGCTCTAGGGCTGGTTGAGCTGCTGGAGAGCTGGCGCAATCACGTTCTCAGGATCGAGGCAGAGGTTGGGCTACCAGATTCTGAAAGGACGGTGTGGGGCGTCTATGATTTGATTGCCGCCCTCGCGCTCAGAAGCTTCGTATTTCGTGGCATGAAAAACATCGACTCGAATTTCCTTGAGGGATTCAGATTGGCACTCGATGATGTCGACTCAAGATTTACGCAGTTCACTGAAATTGATGAATCTGGAATTGTTCGTCGCCTCGATGGCGGTGAGCGATCGAATGGCGAATGGTGGTGGGATCGAGTTCCCCGGGTTGGCCCGATCCGTCGAGATGTAGAGCGATTCAAATCGTCGTCGTGACCCAATTTCGAACTGTTGAAATGAAGAGGACTCGATGGTGGTCCTAGGGTTTCATCAGTAAATCTGAAGCCCCACCGGATTAATTTCCGGTGGGGCTTCAGGTGTGTTTGACGGCAACGTCAGCGGACGACGGCTGCGGCCGCACAACCACGGACACCAGCGGAACCCGAAACCGGCGCTGATCTGCAAATACGCAGATAGAGAGGGGCCGCGTAGCACACGTACTATGTACTGGCTGGGATAACTCCAGTTCTTGTGCACAATACGTGTGGACCGGGGATCACGACGCGGACCGAGAAGGCCGGTGATATCGGAAAATACACCGAGGGTCAGAAGACTCGGGACCCGGCGTCGCAGTGGTATCACGAAGAACTGAGCAATGAAGAACTTCTGGACGGAATCAACAACCCTGGTGAAGGGGACGGAATTCTCGTCTCGCGCGACGGCAAGATCCTTGGTGGGCATCACCGTTGGGACGAACTCCAAACAAGAGTCAGGGACGGGCGAATTGATTCAGATACACCAATACGCATTGACGTCTACAACCCGGAGTAGTGCCTGATGCCACTGATCCATTCGACCGACCCTGACTTTCGCGTGTGTATGATCACCTTCGATACGCTGCTCGCGATCCAGGCGGAGGCGGAGAGTCGCGGCTGGGCAACTCGATGGTCCTCAGTAGACGCGCTCCGCAGCCAGGTCAGGGATGGTGCCCTCCTCCTCCAGTCGCTGATGCGTGAGGAGCGAGGAGGGGTTGTGTGGCATACCGGTCTCGTGTTGTTCTCAGCCGCAGATAGCAAGGAAGCTGGCGGAATCGCCACGATCGATCTTGATCCAGCAAGGTTCGAGTCGTTGGAGCGGCTTGATCGCGATCTGGATGTTCGAAAGGCGCTTGCGCGGATGTTCTCTCTTGCGAGCGGCGGGATTTCGATGGTTTCGAAGAAATAGCGAGATCCATGAATGGTCAACCATTGATGGATCCGTTTCAGGCCGAGTCGGCGAAGTTTCCGTCTCTCTATATAGAAGTGATATCTGGCGCGAAGCTTGGCCGCTCAGCGAGGGGCCTCCCGTCGATATCGGTCAGTGATAACCCCTGAGGCCCCACCGGAATGATGTTCCGGTGGGGCCTCTAGGGCGTCTGACGGCAGTGATTGACGGCAACGTCAGCGGACAGTGGCTCCAACGAGGGGCGGTTCGTCGCTGTCGTCGGGCTTGCTGGTGGTCTCGGCGGGGCTGCGGAGGGTGTTGCTGAGTAGGTCGATGGCGTCGCGCTGGAAGCGGAGCCGCACGTGGGCGTACACGGCCGCGGTCACGCCGATGTGTGCATGCCCCAACAGCTCCTTGATGACGGACGACGAGTTCCACTCCTTGCTCCAGGAGGAGCGTCGCGGTCGAGTGGCGGAGGTCGTGGAAGTGGATGCGGCGGAGCCTGGCCTGGCGGAGCAGGGTGTTGAAGTGCCGGGTGAGGGTGGACCCTTCGATCGAGGTGCTCGCCGCCTCGGAACGTATGAGGGACAGCCGGGATCTGTTGGCAGAGGCGAGGGACCGTTACGCGGCCCGCGCCGGCGGTGGCGCCCCGTCGACGGGGGCAGGCGCCTTCAGAGCCGGGCTACGCCGCCCCACTCGACCCACTCCTGGTGTTGAGGCCGGGCCACGACTTCGCTGTCGGGGCGCCACTGGGTGACATCGACCAGTCCGGGGTCGAGGATGTCCAGTCCGTCGAGGTAAGCGCGGACCTCGTGTTCTTCGCGTACCCGGCCCCAGTGGCCGTGTGTGGCGACCTGCATCAGTTCGGTCACCCGGTCCCGTACCTCGGCGCGGTGGCTGACGAGCTGGCAGACCACCAGGAAGCTGCCGGGCGCCAGATGGCCGCTGACGCGGCGTACCAGTTCTTCGGGTCGGTCCTGATCGGGCAGGCAGTGCAGCACCGACACGAACAGGGCCGCGACGGGTTGCGTGAAGTCGATCAGATTCTGGACCTCGGGATGCCGCAGGATGCGGTCGGTGTGGCGCATGTCGGCATTGAGGACGACGGTGTTGTCGTTCTCCTCCAGCGCGGCGCGGCCGTGCGCGAGTACGCTGGGATCGTTGTCGATGTAGACGACCCGGGCCTGCGGGTCGATGCGCTGAGCGATCTGGTGGACGTTGTCCTGCGTGGGCAGCCCTGATCCGTGATCGATGAATTGTCGGATCCCGTAGTCCTGCGCCAGAATCCTGACCACCCTTTGCAGGAAGGCACGGTTGTTCCGTGCCAAAATCTTGCTGCTCGGGGCGATCTGCAGGAGTCTCTCGCACTCCGTTCGGTCGGCGGCGTAGTTCTCCACGCCGCCCAGGAGCCAGTCGTACATCCGTGCCACGCTTGGCATGCTCACGTCAATACCTGCTTTGGAATTTCCCGCCGCTAATGTCACGTATGCCCCCAGGTGTCCGACTCGGAGAATCCTCCCATGGTAGAGGGGCAGATGATGGCATCCAAGCAGAAGGAAGCCAAACATCGGGGGACAGAAATAACGGAACGAGGGACAGAAAATGCGCCGGTGCACACCGGAGCGCGGCCGGCCGGCTCACGACCGCCGGCGATCACCGCTTTCGATCGTGCGCAGCCTGCCGGCGTCTCACGGTGCGCCGTGCGCGGTGTCCCGGCACCCGGCGCATCCCAGATAGTCACTCGAGGCCGCCCCGCGCAGATCGATCGCGGCCTGGCGCGCTGCCTGCCACAAAGGCTCGAACTCTTCGGCCCGCCCGCCCAGGGCGCGTACCAGCCGTGCCGTAACCGGCCAGGGCGGAGCATGGTGACCGGCGAGCACCTGGTCGAGACACTCAGGCAGCAGAGCTTGCTGGCTGAACTGGTCCAGCCTGGGTGAACCGGCCGACAGATACAGACCCCGCAGGCCGGCGGCCAGATAGCCGGCCGCACCCTTGGCCGGCAGACCCGGAGAGCGCACCGTGCCCGAGGCGCTCTCCCACAACACCCGCAGATCCTCCGCCCGGCCGCCGAACACGCTCGCCAGCGTGTACACCTCCGGCCAGGTCGGCAGGCAATCGCCCTCCAGGATCTGCGTGAGGTAGGGCAGGGTGATCCCCGCACGTTCCGCACCCTCATCGACCGGCACACTCGAGCCGGCCTGCAGGTACGCCAGCGCGTCCGACAGGCGCTGCTGCGCCCTGCGCCGGTCGCACCACGGCAGCGCAGGGAAAAGTGCCCTGAGGGCGACCTCGTCCCATCGGGTCCTGGCCTGCGCCGCCGTCACTCCGGCAGCGGCTGCCACCTCATTCCAGCCGGCGCCGGACTGCCGGGCTTCATGGACCGCAGCACCGGTGAACCGTTCCAACTGCCGCAGCAGGTGTTCAACGAGATCGAAGCGGGCATTCAGTGGAAGTCGCAGCCGCTCGGCGGTGACGAGGCGTCCGGCAAGGGCCGACACATCGCGTGCCGCACGCATCCCGCTGGGCACGACCACGGGCAGTCCCTGCTGGGCAGCCCGCGCCCGCCGGGCCCGGCCGCGGCAGACGGAGTCGCAGTAGTCCCGTCGCCGCCCGCGGCCTTCTCGCGGGTGCAGCGGCCTCCCGCAGAAACCGCACTCCTTGCGTTGAACTGGCGTCCGCATCCTGATCGCTCGGCTCCCGTGCATGACATCGATCCCCGACAGCCTTGTGGCGCGGACCGCGGCCCGCGCCACAGGAACGGCGCGTGAGCCCCTGGGCCGGGGCTCACGCGCGGCGGCATCAGAACCGCAGGTACAGGAAGCCGGCGCGGAACCGGACCGTCAGGCCCAGAGCTGCCCACCACCGCCAGTCACCGGCCCAGTCGGGCACCGGTGCCGTCACCACGACGATCACGATGATGCGGCTCAGCCGCAGGCGGACGTCCAGGGCGGCGCCCACCCAACCGTTTCCTGGAACACGACGGCGCGAAATGGTATTTTCGCGTGGCGGGGGAGCGTACTCCAGCCCCCCGTAAAGCCGGGCAATCATATGGTTACTAGCCCTTTCTATTCTGATTGTCCGCACCAGGGCCCCGGAGGTGTCCCCACACACCGGGGCCCGCCCCTGCCCGGGGCGTGCGGTTGATTCCATGGAGAAGGTACTCGCTCAACCTCCCCTGCGTCACCGTAACCCAGGCATCCCATCGCCTGCCGCCGTGGGAAATCAAAGCGTCAAAAACCCCGCCCTGCGAGCCGATTCTCTTCTCTGAAGAAAATCTGTCCATGATGCCGCCTTAACGGTCGTCAGGTGTCGATGTCTGTAACCAAAAGAACCGCAACGTGAAATAATCGGTCAGAATCCGGCTTCCGATACATGGAACAATCCGGGGTGCGTGCCGCCAAGGGCTTGTTCTGTTCACCCGATTGGATGACGCCGCACCGATCGGAAGGCGGCATTCCGCTTATCTGCACGTGCAGATGCAAAAAATAGAGGTTCCATGACACGCCCGTCCGTGAGGACCGGCATCGTTGCCCGAGGTAACTCCCTGCTCCGGGCATCGGACGCCACGAGGCCGCACGGTTGCGTACCCCCCCACGCAAAACCAGAGTCCTCCACGCTCTTTCTGATGCATCCGAGCCGAACCGGCTCACGTCCGGGCAGCGATCGCCACAATGGGACAGTGCTGAACGGGCAGACCCCCAGGGGGCTCTGCCTCCAGGTGCGCGAGAGCGCGAGTCGGGGGAGTGCATGCCACCACGCAGAATCACCGAGGCGGAAGCCGTCCGAGCACTCCTGGCGCGCGGAGCACGCCCCCTCGAACCCTTCCCGGGGACACAACGACCCTGGCGCTGCGCGTGCCTCAGCTGCGGACAGATCAACTCCCCGCGCTACAACGACGTCATCAACAAGGGCACCGGTGCCTGCCGGGGGAAGTGCCGTTCACGCAAACTCACGAACAAGCTCATGCTGGACGGCACCAAAGCCGCAGCCACGATGGAACAGCACGGCTGGTTGCCCCTGGAGCCCTACCCCGGAGCAGGCAAGGCCTGGCGCTCCCGGTGCGCCCAGTGCGCAGCCGTCAAAGCCAAACGGCTCACACACGTCCGCAACGGACGTGCCAGATGCATCCATTGTGGGGGGCATAGTCTCAGCGCGGCCACAGCCGCTGCGGCCATGAAAGCGGCCGGTCTCGACCCGCTGACCCCGTACCCCGGCCAGCAATTACGGCCCTGGCTCGCCAGGTGCCTCAACTGCGGTCACCACAGCACTCCCACGCTCGCTTCCGTCCGCCTGCACGGCCACCAGTGCTGGGCATGTAGAGCCGACCAGTTCCCCACCCGCGGCCGCCTTGACGAACAGCAAGCCGTCGCCTGCATGCTCTCCCAGGGGCTGGATCCCCTCGATCCGTACCCCGGACAGGCAGACACACCGTGGAAGAGTCGCTGTACAACCTGCGACAGCCATTCAGCCCCCGTCCCCGGATCCCTGCCCGGCCACCACCAGGCTGCCCGGTCTGCGCACAGCAGGGCATCAGCCCCGCCGAACCCGGCGACTTCTACCTCGTGGTCCACGACGACCTGCACACCCTGGATGGGGGGGCCCAGGGCGGCAGGCTTCACCTGCACCCCGCCCGTCGCGCATGGCGCCCCCTGGCTCGCTGGCGCTTCACCGCGGCGCAGGACGCCTGGGCCTTCGGCCGCTATCTCAAACAACAGATACGGAGCAACGGCTGCCCCCCTGCCCCCTCCACCGACACGGCCCCGGACCAGGCCTGGCCGCAGACCGCCTCCCTCTACGACGTCTCCAGCACCGAAGCCATCCGCATGATCGAAGAAGTCGCTGGGCCTCCGTCCTGAGACTCGCCGGGAGGGCACGGCCGGATCACTCGGAGGCCAGCACTCGAAACCGCAGCCCACGGCAGCCGCAAGCACCCCAGTCCCGCCCCAGCTGCATGCCCTTCCGGCACCGTCAGACAGCACGCACCGTGCGCCGCGGAGAAGATGAAGGCGACGTACGGCTCAGCCGGCGACGCTCCCCAGGGAGCGCCGCCCGCCCGCCGGCTACTCACCAGCTACGGGCTGCGCCGGAGCCGGCAGAACCGTCGCCTGCTCCTGCGTGCCGGGACCCGTGTAGAGACGGAGCTGCCCTGCTTGGTGCGCTGGGCCTTGCTCCGAGCCACAAGGTTCTCCAGGGTCGTGCGCACGACCGTCGTCCGGATGTCGCGGTCGGGATGCCCCTGGCTGAGAGCGGCAGTGATCTCCGCCGCTGAGCGCGGTTCGGTCTGGGCGGACAGGTGCTGGCCGACGAGGGTGACCAAAGTGGGCTGCGCCGCCTCGGCAGGCGACTTACCGGCTGCCGACTTCTTGCGAACCTTCACGGTGGCGGACGGGACCGTCACACCCTCTTTGCCGCGGCGACGCCTGCCGGAGGCCGCAGCCGTCTTCTCCCGGGGCGAGGGCATGACGGGGGCCGCGGACGCGGAAGGTGTGCCGGGGTCTTGGCCCGGTGCCCCGAGTGCCCGGCGCATGGTGGTGAGCACCTTGTGGTCGTGCTGCAAGGCGGCCAACTGCTCTTGTAGAGAGGCGATCTCCGTTGTGACGCGTTGCTGTTCCTTGGCATTGCGCTCAAGGTCTTCGGTCACTTGCCGAATGTACTGCGATGTCAGGTCGGTGGCAGTAGCGGTGCTGTCGGACATCGTGCGTTCCCTCGCTGACGGTATGGGGGGTCCCGGCGGTAGCCCCATCAGTTGAGAAGTAACTGCCTGCCCGGTTGCGTGGCAGCGATGATACGGGCGTCGGGCGTTTCGCCGCCATGTGGCGTATGTCCGGCCTGACGGACACGCATGCGACGGTCAGAGCTCACCACCGGCCAGCTCCGGCGTACTGCGCAGTGCGCATTTCCGGGTGACGAGGCCGCAACTGCCAGAACACTTCGTCCTTTTCACGGTCGTGACGCCAGCCCGCCAGGGCGTGCAGGGCGACCAGCCCATCGAGCAGCTCGGCGGTCTGCTGCGATGTGTGCCCACCCAGCCGTGTCAGAGATTCCATGTCGGTGTGTGCGACTCCCCGCAGGTGTGTACGGCAATGACGAGGGCGCTCAGCTGAAGTGCCGCAGGCGCGGACGGAGGAAGGGACAGCAGAGTTGGCCGCAAGGCCCAGTGGGCAGCACGGCACCGTGCACTGCGGCCTGGTAGCTGGTCACGCACTGTGGCATCGAGGAGACGCACTGATACAGGTGTCGTCCTGAGATCCGGCGGCCGAAGCCACAATCCGTGCGCCAACTCTTCCCACACTTCCCCGCGTCCGCATAGACGCATCCCACGCAGCAAGCCTGCCGGGAGACGGACGTGTCCACGGCTGTCGGTACGCAAAGTGCACTGAACGGCCAGCATGCGAGCAGCGGGAGAGGTGAACCGGGGCAAAGCGGTGGCGAGGTAGGTCAGGGTCTCCCGTACCCGCTTCTGTTCTTCCGCTCCGCCGTGACGGGCACCCCGGGCGGCCGGCACCGGCGCGCAGAGCTGTTGCCTGCCCACGTGTGTATCGGGAACAACGGCACTGTGGCGTGTCACGGCCGCGCACGCCGCACAGGTGTCGGCCAGACGCCAGTTGCGGCCGTTCGCATCACAGGTGAGGACAAGCAGGATCGGACCGGCGCAGCCGCGGTGGCGGGAGTGCCACCGGCACTCCCGCATCCGGCACTGGCAGACGCGTAGATGCCCCGGCAGGGCATCAGCCCGAGCGTGACGGGCCAGATGGGCCAAGGCGGCAGACCGCGCAGACGCGGCCTCGAGCTGAGGCGCAGGTTCGGTGCAGTGTGCGCACACGAGGTCAGGCCGGCCCGCGCGAGAGCGCAACTCAACCGTCCAGATCCGCCGTACCTCGGCGCCGGCGAGCCTCTTCGGTCGGCTGTTCTCCTGTCTGTCCGCGTCACAGGACCAGCCACCCGCTGGCAGGGATCCCGGGACGGACGGTAGTGCAGGAACCTGCACCGGGTCGCCCCGCAGAAATAGTGCAGAAGTCTGCACTGACATGGTGCAGGCCTGCGCCGTCGGATGGTGCAGTGACGATCATCCCGCCCGACCCCAACCTCACCGCACTGCGCGTCGAGCTCGCGCGACTGAGGGGCGAGCGCGGATGGACCTTCGACAGCCTCGCCGAACGCAGCGGCCTGGCCAGGCGCACCCTCATCGACCTGGAACACGGCCACACCGCCGGCAGCCTCGCCACCTGGCACGCCCTGGCCCACGCGTTCGACGTCCCCATCGAACGCTTCCTCACCTCCCTGTGCGACGGCCACCCCACTCCCGGCGCACCACGGCCCTGAAAGGCCAGCCCCAACTCCACGCCCACCGCCGGTGAGGTCCACCCGCACAGGCGAGACGATGCCGAACAAAAAGACCATGTCTCGTGCGTGAGTTCCCCCGCACTGCGCCGACCGTGTGACAACCGTGGAAGCCGACACCGGCCATCGGTGCGGCTCCTGGCAACTTCACCGTCGTGCCCCCTCAAACACCACGCACATCCCCTCAGCGGGGCATCAGCTCCCGCCACCTGTCTTACCGCCGCTCCCCGCACCGCACCGTCCACACCGCCGCCCGCCTGTCCCTGACCGGCTTCTGCACGCCGCCCGAATCCGAGCGCAGCCACCAGTTCCCGAGCGGCACCACAACCGACACCTGCCGTGCCAAACCTCAAGATCAGGCTCACCCGCGTTCCCACCCAGGCCGAACCCACCACTGCCTGGCACCCGACGCCGCTCGCCGCCAACCCGAACACCACGTGCCTCGTCGCACTCGCTGCAACCGATCCTTGAGCCAACCCGGCCGACTGCATCGAGCGGCTTGGCAACCGGCCGCCCATCGGCGCGATCACCATCCGCCACCCCGGAAGCCGGACCCATCGTGTCCGGCACACCACCCTTCCACCACTGCGTAAGCAGGCCTCCTGCCGAAGGCATTGCCATGACGACTGTGGGCGCTCCCAGAGGGCTGCGGACCAGGCTCTGGCCGCCCGCGCCGGGCTGAACGCTGAACACCAATCGCCTGGGCCGCCCTCCCGTCGCCGAACCCCCGCGCCTCACCCTGACAGTCGATCCCTCTCATCCAACTCGCCAAGGACCTCTCCAGCCATGAAGCCCACCGATGAACAAGCCGCCGCAGCCGACGCCTTCCACGCGGGCGACCATCTGGCTGCAAGCCGGAGCCGGTACCGGCAAGACCACCGCGCTGGAAATGCTGGCCCGCTCCACCCAGCGTCACGGCCGCTATCTCGCCTACAACCGGTCCATCGCCCAGGACGCCACCACCCGCTTTCCGCACACCGTGAAGTGCAAGACCGCCCACGCCCTCGCCTATGCAGCCGTCGGCCACCGCTACGCCCGCCGCCTGAACGCCCCCGGCGCCCCGCATGGCAAACAGGACAGGCCCTCGGACTGACCAAAGCCATCCATATCGGCGAGCGCGACGTCTCTCAACGCGCCCTGTCCCACGCCCTCCTACGCACGATCACCCGCTTCTGCCACACCTCAGACACCCAGCTCACCCGCCACCACGTACCGAAACTGCGGGGCCTGGAAGACAACGGCCTGCACCGCGAGCTCGCCACCCACATCGTCCCCATCGCCCGCAAAGCCTGGCAGGACCTGCAGAACCCCGACGACGGTTGCGTCCGCTTCGAACACGACCACTATCTGAAGATCTGGGCACTCACTCAGCCGAAACTCGACGCCGACTACCTGCTCCTGGACGAGGCCCAGGACACCAATCCAGTTGTGGAGCAGATTTTTCTCGCCCAGCGTGACCACGCCCAACTCGTCATGGTCGGTGACTCCGCCCAAGCCATCTATCAATGGCGCGGCGCCAAAGACATCATGACCGGCTTCAACGGCACCCAGCTGACCTTGTCGCAGTCCTTCCGCTTCGGACCCCACCTCGCCGAAGAAGCCAACCTCTGGCTCAGCCTGGCCGACGCACCCATCCGGCTCACCGGCACCCCCACCGTGCTCACCGAAATCGGACCGGTCGCCACCCCCGACGCCGTCCTGTGTCGAACCAATGTCGGCGCGATCGCCCACGTCATGACGCTCATGACTGCCGGACACCGAGTAGCCCTCGTGGGGAGGAGACAGCCTGCGCGCCTTGGCCCAAGCCGCCCGCGACCTCAAAGAAGGCCGCCGCACCCAGCACCCCGAACTGATCCTGTTCCCCTCCTGGGGAGACCTGCAGGACTACGCCGCCCACGACCCAGCCGGACGTGACCTACAACCCCTGGTCAACCTCGTAGACACCCACGGCACGGACGCGATCCTCGCCGCCGTCACCCAGCTCGTTCCCGAACCGCGCGCGCACGTCACCATCTCCACGGCCCACAAGGCCAAAGGACGCGAATGGCCCCGCGTACTCATCGCTGACGACTTCGCCCGCCCCCAAGACCACCAGCCAGGTGTCCAGAACGGCTCCGCAACACCACCCGATCCGATTGACGATGCTGAAGCTCGTCTGGCCTACGTCGCTGTCACTCGAACTCGCCGACGCCTGGACCTCGGAGGCCTGTCCTGGATTCATGCCCATCCGCAGTGCTGATCAGCCGGCACCCGTCTTGATCTATCGGCGGTGAGGTCGTCGTCCCCGGACCACACGAAAGCCCACAACGTCGAGTTCGGTAGCGAAGACCTCCCGGCGTGCATGCAACCGCGGTCGTCGCCACGCCGGCAAGGTCATCAGAACGCTCGATGCACAGTGCCGCTCGCCCGCCCTGGAGCAGCCTGTCTACGCTATGCCGCAACAGAAGGCGCGGCCACGGCCGTCGAACCGCTCGTAACGGAACGGGGGGCGGCCCGATGGCGGGACCGCCCCCACGTACTGCTGCTTGTCCGTCAGTGCCGGCCGGTGTCCTTCAGTGATTCCTTGGCCTCGCGGGCTGCACCTGCGGCCTCGGCCGCGTGGCCCTTGGCGACCAGTTTATGGTTGCCCACGGCGTGTCCGGCTGCTTGAGCGGCCTTGCCCACTGCCTGTTCGGCCTTGGCCCTGGCCTTCTCGCTGGCGGCCATGTCGCTCACCTTCCTCGGTTGCCGGTCTGGGTACTGGCTGTACGCATGACCCCCTGCAATGCCGTCAAACCGAAGGAAGAACAACACATTGCGTGGTCGGCACCGGTGAGGTGAGCTGGAGGCCGAAGGCGGCCTCCGTCGGGGACGGATCTACTTGAACCAGTAGCGGACGCCGTGGTGGTGGGAGCACGTGCCCTGCGAGTGCCGCGAGTAGGACAGGGAAGCGTCCTTGCACTTGGCGGTCTCGTACTTGTCTTTGGGCTTTTGGTGGTGCGTCCAGCCGCACAGCCCGGTGGTGTGGTGGATGCAGTGGTGAGCGGTGTTGGTGGACGGCAGAGTGGCCGCGGACGCGGTCGGTGCGCTGAACAGAACACCGGTGAGAGCGACAGCGATGGCCGGGGCAACAAGACGTGCGCGCAAAAGAACCCCCCTAATCCAGTGAGTAAGCAGACGGCCCGGGACCATGCAACAACCCGGACAGCTGCTCGCGCAGGACAGCGAATGCCTGGATCCCCCCTGGCCATCAAGGCCTCCTCAAAGAGCGGCATCGCTGTCCGTTGCGGGGCCCGCGGTGATGACGCGGGCGCCGGGCTGATGCCTCCGTTTCCCCCGGCCCTTGAGGCCTCTGTCAAGAGCGGCGCAGCCCGGCGCCTCCGTGATCACCGCGAAACTCCCGGGGGCTGCTCGGACGTTGATCGTCACGGCGCGAGCCCGCTCCAGAGTCGACCTCTCGTTCATCCGCGAGCCCGCGAGCTCTGCAGAAAGATCGAGCCCCTGGGGTGCGCTGGTGTCGCGAACGGCTACTGAGATGGCGGACCAACGAGTCCTTGGATTAGGGCGCCGCGTGACCCGCATGTGCTCGTGACCTGCATAAACGGACGGATCTGGGAGGATCGCTTGACTGTGTTCTGCGGCATCGACTGGGCGGAGCGTCACCACGACATTGCCCTCGTCGACGAAGCCGGCACCCTGCTCGCCAAAGCCCGTATCACCGACGACGCGGCCGGCTACCACAAACTCTTGGCCCTCCTGGCCGAGCACGGTGACAGCCCAGAAGATCCGATACCGGTGGCCATCGAGACCAGCCACGGCCTCCTGGTCGCGAGCCTGCGCACCGGCAGCCGTCGGGTGTTCGCGATCAACCCGCTCGCCGCCGCCCGCTACCGCGACCGCCACGGCGTCAGCCGCAAGAAATCCGACCCGGGCGACGCCCTGGTCCTGGCGAACATCCTGCGCACCGACATGCACACCCACCGGCCCCTGCCGGCCGACTCCGAACTCGCCCAAGCCATCACAGTCCTGGCCCGAGCGCAGCAGGACGCCGTCTGGACCCGGCAGCAGGTCGCCAACCAGGTCCGCTCGCTCCTGCGCGAGTACTACCCTGCCGCCCTGCTGGCCTTCCAGGGCAAGCAAGGCGGCCTGACCAGGGCTGACGCCCGTGTCGTACTCACCTTGGCCCCGACCCCGGCCAAGGCCGCGAAGCTCACCCGCGCCCAGTTGCGGGCCGCCCTCAAACGCAGTGGCCGCCTCCGCGGCTGCGACGCAGAAGCCGAGCGGCTGCGGGACATCTTCCGCGCCGAGCACGCCCACCAGCTGCCCGGTGTCGAGGACGCCTTCGGCCACCAGCTCTTGGCCCTGCTCAAACAGCTGGACGCCACCTGCGAGGCCGCGGACGATCTCGCGGAGGCGGCCACAGCCGCCTTTCACCAGCACGCCGACAGCGAGATCCTCCTCAGCTTCCCCGGCCTGGGACCGATGCTCGGCGCCCGCGTGTTCGCCGAGCTGGGCGATAACCGGGGACGATTCACCGACGCCCGGGCTCTGAAGTCGTATGCCGGATCCGCGCCCATCACCCGGGCCTCCGGGAAGAAGCGCTTCGTCGGCCGCCGCTTCGTCAAGAACAACCGCCTCATCAACGCCGGCTTCCTCTGGGCCTTCGCCGCCCTTACCGCCTCACCAGGAGCGAACGCGCACTACCGTCACCGACGCGAGCATGGCGACTGGCACGCCGCCGCACAACGGCACTTGCTGAACCGCTTCCTCGGCCAGCTCCACCACTGCTTGAAGACCCGGCAACACTTCGACGAGCAACAAGCGTTCGCATCACTTCTCCCAGCGCCAGCCTGACCCGGCAGCGGAAGCCAAAGACAGGGTTGCCATGATGTCGATCATGCCTTCTCTGGTCACCGCCGTCATGCCTCCTGGCACCCTCAACACCTCTGACCAGCCGTCGCTGCACATCGACAGCGACTTGCTACTACGGCCCTGGCTGCCTTCCGACGCAGCCGCCGTCGCGCGAGTGTTCCAGGACCCGACAATCCAGCACTGGCACCTACGCAGAGCTGACTCCGAAGACGAGGCCCGAGAATGGATCGAACAGTGGCGCCGCGGCTGGGGGAGCGAGACCGCCTGCCACTGGGCCGTGGTCGACGGTGGCGACGAGACGCTTCTCGGACGGGTCTCCCTCCAGTCCATCATCATGGCCGGCGGCCAAGCAGAAATCTCCTACTGGACCGCCCCGGAGGCCCGCGGCAAGGGCGTCTGCTCCCGGGCGGTGACCCGAGTGTCGAGCTGGGCACTGGAAGAGACCGGCTTCAACCGACTCGAACTCGGCCACTCCACGGCGAACGCCGCATCCTGCCGCATCGCCGAGAAGACCGGATACATCCTCGAAGGAGTACGACGTCGTGCACTGCTTCACGCTGACGGCTGGCATGACATGCATCTGCACGCCCGTGTTCAGAAAGACTGACCAAGAACACACCACCATGGCATCGTTCGCCC
Source organism: Streptomyces dangxiongensis (assembly GCF_003675325.1). Taxonomy (NCBI): domain Bacteria; kingdom Bacillati; phylum Actinomycetota; class Actinomycetes; order Kitasatosporales; family Streptomycetaceae; genus Streptomyces; species Streptomyces dangxiongensis. The sequence continues at coordinate 21,421 of NZ_CP033072.1, read as the reverse complement.
TCATGAAACACGGGCAGCTTGACTTCTTAGCCCCCTGAGATGTCTTTGAGTTGAACGAGTGCAGCGGGGAGTTTATAGCGGTTTCAACGACCTGTAGCCCACTCCGGGGAATCTCGGTGTAGCAGGTGGTCCGCGCGGCTCTTGAACGGGCCAGAAGGACGTGTCCCCGGCCAGGCCGAGCAGGACGTCAACCCACACCGAGAGGGACCGGCGGAGTCGTCCCTGCCCCGCCTGTCACGGCCCCCCCGGGACGCCGGCACCACCTTGTGCCCGCCTTCGTCCACCCCGCCGGACTACCGTGCTGTTGTCGTCGACCGTACGGCGACGTCACCCCTCCCACCGGACACGAGGGGCAGGCCGAGGCGGCCTGCTTCACCAGCGCGGCAAGCAGGGAGCGCCGGTCTCTCTCCACCGTGGGCAGCTGCTCCCAGTCGACCTCGCGGTGCGCGGCGGGCAGTGCATCGACGTCGGCGGACCGGTAGAACTCGTGCGGCACCGGCCCCGGCCGCCTCGGCGTGCACGGTGACGGCCGTCTGCACCGTCTCGGAGGCCTCGCGTCAGCGGCGCCACTGGGCGTCGTACCCCTCACCGGCGAGGCCGGCGAGCTTGACCCGCTCGCCCTCGGCGAACCGTTCCAGCGCGATCAGCTCATCGGGAACCTCTGCCACGGACACGGATCCTGAGCGGCCCGCGGCATGTGCCGACGATCCGACTTAACCCCCGATCGGGTAGACCGCTCCCGGTTCCCGGGCGGGTCCCTTGCGGGAGCCGCTACGAAGATCACGGCCTTTCCGTGTTCTTCGAGAGGACTCCCGCCCGTGCGCTTCACCCGATCCGCCGCCGTGCTCGCCGCCCTCCTCCTCTCCGCGACCGCGCACGCCGCCCCGGCTGCCGCCGCGCCCGCCGACCGCGTCACTCTGCCCGTACGGGACGCCCTCGCCCAGTTGCCCCTCCACGCCGAGGACCGCACCGGCTACGAGCGCTCCAAGTTCCGGCACTGGGTCGACGCCGACAGGGACGGCTGCAACACCCGCGCCGAGGTGCTCAAGGCCGAAGCCGTCATCGCCCCGACGCAGGGCCCGCGCTGTGCCCTGGGCGGGGGTGAGTGGTATTCGCCCTACGACGGCCGCTACATCCAGGGACCGAGCGGTGTGGACATCGACCACCTGGTCCCGCTCGCCGAGGCCTGGGACTCCGGCGCCTCCGTCTGGACGGCGAAGAAACGTGAGGCCTATGCCAACGACCTCGGTGACGACCGCGCACTGATCGCGGTGTCGGCCGCCTCGAACCGGTCCAAGGCCGACCAGGACCCCAGCACTTGGCTGCCGCCGACCATCGGCTACCGGTGCCAGTACGTCACCGACTGGGTGGCCGACAAGATGCGCTGGGGATTGAGTATCGACATCGCCGAACACGCCGCCCTCGCGGACGTGCTCAGCCGCTGTCCGAACGTTCCCGTCACGGTCACACCGGCCCGCTGACCCGGGCTAGGTTCTGTCTCTTTGGTCAGCGTCGTGCCCAGATGAGGATGGCGGCGAGGTGGAGTGCGGCCTGGTAGGCGATGGCGAGTTTGTCGGTTCGTGTGGCCAGGCCGCGCCACTGTTTGAGGCGGCTGATGCACCGCTCGACGGTGTTGCGCTGCTTGTACGCCTCGCTGTCGAAGCCGGGCGGGCGCCCCCCTTGGCGGCCCCGTCGCAGGCGGTGGCGGATCTGGTCGGACGGCTGCGGGATGACCGCGCGGATCTGGCGGCGGCGTAGGTGGCCGCGGATCGCGCGGGATGAATAGGCGCGGTCGGCCAGGACCATGGCAGGGCGGGTCCGGGGGCGGCCGGGGCCGGTTTTCGGCACCCGGATGCGGGCCATGACCGTCTCGAAGGCGGGTGCGTCACCGGCCTGGCCCCCGGTGACGGCCAGAGCCAGGGGCCGTGCATGGCCGTCTGCCGCCAGGTGGATCTTGGTGCTCAGCCCGCCGCGGGAGCGTCCGAGTGCGTGGTCGGCCGGCTCGCCTCGGCCTTCGGCCCCCTTTTGAGTGCTCCGGCGGCGTGCTGGTGGGCCCTGACGACGGTGGAGTCGACCGACACCGTCCAGCCGATGTCGTCCACGGCATCGGCTGCCGCGAGGCGGCGAGGATCTTCTCCCACGTGCCGTCGACGGCCCACCTGATCAGCCGTTTGTGAGCGGTCTGGAACGAGCCCAGCTCGTCGGGCAGGTCCCGCCAGGGCGAAGTTGGTGCGGTACTTCCACGCGATGGCCTCGAGCGTGCGGCGGTGGTCGGCCCACCGCCGTCCGCGGACCGGATCGGCCGGCATCAGCGGCTCGATCCGGTCCCACATCGCATCAGTGATCACTAATCGGACAGGCACATCCGATCAACTGATGAACCCACCAAAGAGACACGCTCTAGTGCCGGTGGGAGGAACGGGGGAGCGGCTGCCGTTGCTGACCTAGTCGGAGGCGCACGACTGGCTGGACTGGCTGCGGCAGGCTGCTGCCGGGAGCGGATCAGATGCTTCGGTGGCCGGCCGCTGGGCGAGGGAGATCGCCGCCCGGATCCCGTCCCGGGACCGAGCGTGCCGGCCGGCGTGACGCTGCGGCCGGTGTCGGGGCGGCAGTGCGTGCAGGCGCTGGTGCCGTCGGCGAGCAGCCGCCGTGCCTCCTCCCGGTCGACGGCCCGGCGTCGCTTGCCCGCCGTGTAGCAGTCGCCGCGGTGGAGTTGGAGGGGCGGCCGGCCCCGATGCTGAGTTCGACGATCAACTCCGGCACGGCCGGCTTCGCCGATCGGCGCACGCGTGGCCGGCTTCCCGCCCTCGCGGCGCTCCCTTCCCGGGGCGGCCCGACCTGGCCTGCGCTCTGCGACACGGTTTCTTGTCTCGCGCCGGCCCGGTTGTCGGCTCGGTGCCCGGGGCGTGGCCCTGATCCTGCGATACCGCAATCCTGCGGTCGAGCTGACGGCCGCGCCCGCCGCTCGCGTCCATGGCTTGTTTGCTGCTCGCTGTGCGGAGTTGTGATGATGGCTGCATGTCTGAGCACGGGGGCGCGGCCGATTGGCCGCAGCAGATTCCACGGTCACGCATCGCTGACTACGCGGAGATGACGACGTCGCCAACCGCTCGAGAGATGCAGGCGTCTTCAGGGAAACACGATCTCGAAGATGGAAGACCTGACGAACAGCCGCCGGTACACACTCAGGAATCCGATCGCGAAGATGCAGGGGCTGAGACGCGCAGACGGGAGTTCGCCGCTCTGCTCGGTGAGTTCCGCCGCACCCCTGTCCTGGTGCCGCTCGGTGACGGGCCGGGCCCGGAAGGTGAGCGAGGCCTGCTGACCGCGGATTTGGGCGGTGTCCGGTTCATCCTGGCGTTCTCCGACGTGCAGGCGCTGGCCCGTTACGCGGTCGCGCGTGGTGAGGCGGCGCGTGAGTGGTCGTACCAGACGGTCCTCGGGGCGCGTCTGCTGGATGTGGCGGTGCCGGCGGCCGGGGTGCCGTGCGGGGTGGCGCTGGATTGCGCGGACGGGGAGGAGGGCATGGTGTTTCCGCCGGTGCGCGGGATCGTGCCGGACGAGGTGGCGGTTGACTTCGCCAGCGGGACGGGGGAGGCGGAATGACCGGGGGCGGCAAGGACCTGAAGGCGGAGGGGCTGGCCCTGATCGCCAAGGGGCTGACCGAGGCGCTGGGCGAGCTGAAGGAACTCGGCATGGTCGGGGAGGCTGGGGCGGGGCGTGGTTTCGGCGACATCGCCCTGTCCGGTCTCGAGTTGGGGCACGAGGGCCTGACGGGGGAGTTCAAGTCGTTCTGCGAGCGATGGGAGTGGGGCGTACGCTCGCTGATCAACGAGGGAAACGGCTTCGCAGTCAAGACGGGCCTGTCGGCGGGCACGTACTACGAGACCGATAAGTACATCGAGGGAAGTTTCAAAGTCGTCGCGAACTCGGCCGTCGGCAATCCCTACGCCTCCGAGGAGGACGTGGAGAAGATGGGCTGGGGCGACATCGCCAAGTCCGGTATGAGCGTCGACTACAGCAAGAAGTCTTTCGACCAGGCACTGGCCAACAGCGAGCAGGGCTGGAAGGACGCCGGCCGGGACGTCATGACCTCCCACACCATCGGCCCTGCCTGGCCTGGACCCGCAAGACCTGCACAGCGCCGGCGGAGTCTCCGACAAGGAGTACAACAAGTTCCTCGACGACACCTTCGGCCCCTCCCCGGAAGCCCGCGCCAAGGCGGCCGAACAGCAGGGCGGTGAAGGCTGATGGGCCTCGGAGACATAACAAACTCCCTCCTGGGCGGAGCCGAACACCTCTACGACGAGGGCAAGAAGAAGGTCGGCGAGGCCGTCGACTACGGCACGGACAAGCTCGGCGGGGCCTTGGATCACGTCGGTGCGCACGACTGGGCCGACAACGTGGAGGACTGGGGCGACGAGGTCGCCTCCGACCTGGGCGCCACTCCCGGCGAGCAGCAGCTCGGCCAGACCGAGGAGCCGAACGAGCTGGTCCACGGCAATCCGGAGAAGATCCGCGAGAGCGCAAAGCACCTGAAGGACTTCCACGGCGCCTTCGACAAGGTCAGCCAGGGTCTGAGGAAGGTCGACTCCTCAGGCTGGCAGGGCGAGGGCGGTGACGCCTTCCGGGAAGCTCGGCGTGCACCCGACCAAGTGGGCGCAGGCAGCCGAGGCGTGCACCGCAGCAGCGGGAGCCCTGGAGTCGTACGCGGACACCGTCAAATGGGCGCAAGCCCAGGCGAAGGAGGCCGTGGAGCTCTACAAGAAGGGCGTGAAGGCGGCCAAGGCCGCAGCCGACGACTACCAGACCAAGGCCGAGGCCTACAACGCCAAGGCCCGCGCGGGCGACGACCCGGGACCGAAGCCGAAGCAGGACATGGAGGCGGGCAAGACCGACGTCAAGGCCGCCGTCCACAAGCTCGCCGAGGCTCGCAAGCAGCGCAACACCGCCGCATCCCAGGCGGAAGCCAAGGTCAGGGCCGCGCTCGCGCACGCCCCCGCCGAGCCGCCGCCGCTGTCCCGGATCGGCCGCGATCTTGCCGACGGCTACCAGGCGGTCAACACGGAACTCACACACGTCGTCGGCGGCGCTCTGAAGGGCACTGCGGGCCTGGTCAACTTCGTCCGCGGCCTGAACCCGACCGACCCCTACAACCTCACCCATCCGGCTGCCTACCTGCAGAACGTCAGCATGACGCTGTCCGGCCTGGTCTCCACGGCCTCGCATCCCGAGCGGGTCGTCCAGACCGCGGTGGACGGCTTCAAGAAGGACCCTTCCGAGTTCATCGGCCGTCTCATCCCCGAACTCATCGGCACCAAGGGTGCAGGCCTGGCACGCGGCGGACTGCGACTCGGCCTGAAGACGGCCGCCAAGGAAGGGCTGGAGGAAGGCGCCGAGAACGCCGCGCGCCGTGGAGCCCGCGAAGCAGCGGAAGAGCGTCCGCACGCCACCTCACGGCAACCCGGTGAGCTGACGTGCGAAGAAGACCCCGTAGACGTCGCCACCGGCAGCGTGCTGCTCTCCCAAACAGACATCGAGCTTGCAGCCGGACTCCCACTCGTCTTCAAGCGAGAGTTCTCCTCGGTCTACCGCTCGGGCCGCTGGTTCGGCCCCACCTGGTCCTCGACCATCGACCAGCGCCTGGAAATCGACGCTGAAGGAGTCGTGTTCATCGGGGAAGACGGCCTCCTGCTGACCTACCCCCACCCCGCCCCAGGTGTGCCGACCCTGCCACGGCACGGCAGCGCACGCTGGTCACTGGATCGCACCGACGACGGCTACCTGCTCATCGACCCCGAGAGCGGACGACGATGGCACTTCGCCGACGCCGGCGACGACCTCGCGGTGCTGGACCAGATCGACGACCGCAACGGCAGCTGGATCCAGTTCGAGTACGACGAGCACGGTGCTCCCCGTGCCCTGGCACACAGCGGCGGCTACCGCCTTGTCCTCCACAGCTCGGCAGGACGCATCCGCGCGCTCGCCCTTGCCGGCGCGGCAGCAGACAGCGGCGACCAGGAACTTGTGCGTTACGGCTACTCCGCCGACGGGCATCTGACCGACGTCGTCAAATCCAGCGGCATCCCCACACGGTTCGGATACGACGAACGCGGTCGGATCGTGTCCTGGACCGACACCAACGGCCGCACCTTCACCTACGCCTACGACGAGCAAGACCGCTGCACCTACCAGTCCGGGGAAGCTGGACACGAACGCTCGGTCTTCACCTACACCGAGGAGCAGGAAGGGCAGCACACCACCACGATCACCGACTCGTTCGGCCACGACACGCGCTTCGTGATGAACGACCGCGACCAGGTGATCGCCCGCATCGACCCCCTGGGGACGTCACCCGCTTCGTACGCGACCGTCACACCCTGCTGGAGCACACCGACCCGCTCGGCCACACCATGACCTCGAGTACGACCCGGCCGGCTCATCACCGTGACCCGTCCCGACGGACATGTGGCACGCGCCGAGTACAACCACCTCGGCCTGCCCCTGAGGTGGTCAACCCGACGCACCCTGATCCGGCGAACCTACGACGAACGCGGCAACTGCACATCGGACACCAACCCCAGCACAGACCACCCACTACGCCTATGACGAGGCGGGACGCCTCACCGCGGTCACCGACCCGATGGGCAACACCCCACCATCGACACCAACCCCGCCGCCTGCCCGTCACGGTGACAGACCCGCTCGGCGCCGTGACCCGCTACCAGCACGACGCCTTCGGGCGTATCACCGCTGTCACTGACCCGCGGGAGCCGTGGCAGCGATGGAATGGACCCCCGAAGGCCACCTCGCCCGCTACACCGCCCCCGACGGCACCGTGGAGTCCTGGACCTACGACGGCGAAGGCAACTGCACCAGCCACACCGACCCCTTGGAGGCGTCTCACGCTACGAGTACACGCACTTCGACCTGCTCCTGGCACGCACCGGGCCGGACGGCGGCCGCTATGGTTCCTCCCGACACGAGCTCCGCTGACCGGCGTCGTCAACCCGGCGGGTCTGACGTGGAGATACGAGTACGACGCCGCGGGCAATCTGGCAGCCGAGACAGACTTCGACGGTCGCCGCCTCGCCTACACCCACGACGCGGCGGGCAACCTGCAATCGCGGACCGACGCGATGGGACAGGTCATCCGTTACCAACGGAACTTCCTGGGCCAGGTCACCCGCAAGGACGTCCAGGGCCATCACCGAGTACGCCTACGACCTCACCGACCAACTGGCCTGGGCAACCAGCCCCGACTGCACCCTGACCCTGCTGCGCGACCGCTTCGGCCGCCTGCGCTCCGAAACCGTCAACGGCCGTACCGTCTCCTCAGCTATGACCAGTGGGGGCGACTGAGCAGCCGCACCACACCCGACCCGCCGTCACCACCTGGCGCTACGACGCAGCAGGCGCCCGGCACAGATGATCGCCGCAAGCCGCACCGTCGAATTCACCTACGACGCCGTGGGCCGGGAGGTCTCCCGCTGCATCGGCAACAATCTGCACTGGTCGAACCAGTGGGACCGCGCCGGCGACGGCTCACAGCCCAGACCATCGCGGCAAGCAGCCGACACCAGCCGATCCAACAGCGCGGCTACTCCTACCGCGCCGACGGCAACCTCACCCACATCGACGATCCCTCAACCGGCCCACGCCACATCACCCTGGACCCTGCCGGCCGCGTCACCGCCATCCAACCGCCAACTGGATGGAGACCTACGCCTACGACGAAGCAGGCAACCAGACCTCCGCCTCCTGGCCGCCCAGCCACCCCGGACACGAGGCCACCGGCGCCCGTTCCTACACCGGCACCCGACTCACCCACGCTGGCACAGTCCGCTACGAACACGACGCACTGGCCGTGTCACCCTGCGGCAAACGACCCGACTGTCCCGCAAGCCCGACACCTGGCGCTACGAATGGGACACCGAAGACCGCCTGACCTCAGTGATCACCCCAGACGGCACCCGCTGGAACTACACCTACGACCCGCTCGGCCGCCGCACCAGCAAATCCGTCTCGCCACCGACGGCGAAACAGTCATCGAACGCACCGATTTCACCTGGGACGGCACCACCCTGTGCGAACAGACCACCGTCTCAGCACAAGCCCCGAACCCCGTCACCCTCACCTGGGACCACCACGGGCCACACCCGATCACCCAAACAGAACGAATCACCAGCGCCGACGCTCCCCAGCACGAAATCGACGCCCGCTTCTTCGCCATCATCACCGACCTCGTCGGCACCCCCAATGCCCTCGTCGACGAACGCGGAGACATCGCCTGGCAGACGCGGCGCACGCTGTGGGGAGCAACAGCATGGACAGTCGACAGCACGGCCTACACCCCCCTGCGCTTCCCGGGACAGTACTTCGATCCGGAAACCGGCCTCCACTACAACCACTTCCGGCACTACGACCCCGAAACCGCCCGCTACCTCACCCTCGACCCACTAGGCCTGGCACCCGCCCCCAACCCGGCCTCCTACGTCCCCAACCCCCACCTCTGGGCCGACCCCCTGGGCCTGACCCCCTGCAAGGCAGCGGCGCAACACGCCAAGGACAACAAAACAACCCCACTGGGCAAAATATCCCCACACGAGAAGAAGCGTCCGTCGGAAGCACAACCAACCACAACTACAACAGAACTTCTTCAACGCGCACCCAGAACTCAAAGGAAAAGTAGTCGTCCACCACGCCATCGAACAACAAGTCCTCAAACGCTACCCGGGCCTATTCAAAGCGGACGAACTACACTCCCTTGAAAATTTGCGCGGCATCCCCAAGGGTGACATCAACCAGAATTCATCTCAGCGAAATACGAGTCTCCTGGAACGATTCTACAGAACTCACCCCACCGCCACACGCAGCAGATCCTCAATCACGTCACCAAAGTCGATGATATGCTGGGACACTGGTTCAATCCCCGCATCAGATAACCCCACAGTATTGGAGAAAAACCCTCATGTGGCGAGAGCTCGCCTCAGAATTCCCCGATGCCGATATCGAACTGCAGGAACCCGCAACTCCCGACGCCCTGACCGCGATCGAGGAACAGCTCGGTCAGCCACTCCCCGCTCCTTTGCGTGAACTCCTGACGGAGACTGACGGGATCGAGGCCAATTATGGCACCGAGGTGATCTGGACCGCAGAAAAGATCCTGGAAGAAAACCTGTCATTTCGCGGCAACGAGCAGTTCCGCAACCTGTACATGCCGTTCGACGCGCTCATGTTCTTCGGTGACAACGGCGGCGGCGATCAGTTCGCCTTTGTGCGCACCCCACCCGCGACGAAATTTTCGTGTGGGACCATGAAACAGACAGTCGCACCTGGATCGCGCCATCTCTTGAGACCTACCTGCGCAGCACGCTCAGCAGTGACGGCGAGGACTGGTACCGCACGACGTGATCAGTCCCTGAAACCGTTTTTTGCGATCTCAACCTGGGCACGTACGACTGGTCAGGCGGGGGAGCGAGAATCGTTCGCGGCGTGAGGGAACCTATCTTCGCTTACAACGGCTAACACAATGAGGTGGATCCTCCCTGGTTCCCGTGTCTGGTACGGCAGTTAGGCGTTCGGTCCGGGTGTGGAGAGTGTGCCGTGGATCGTGTCGGATGAGCTGTGGAACCGCCTGGAGCCGCTGCTGCCGCAGCGCACGCGGCGCTTTCGGTACCCAGGGCGCAAGCCGTTGCCGGACCGCGAGGTGCTGTGCGGGATCCTGTACGTGCTGCACACCGGGATCCAGTGGGAGTACCTGCCCAGGGAGCTGGGCTTCGGCTCAGCATGACCTGCTGGCGTCGGCTGCGGGACTGGAACGAGGCCGGCGTCTGGCAGCGCCTGCACGAGGTGCTGTTGGCTGAGCTGAACGCCGCCTCACGGCTGGATTGGTCCCGCTGTGTGGTCGACTCCTCGCACGTCAGGGCCTTAGACCGTGTCCTACATGGCCAGTTTGAGGAGCCGTTTGTAGCAGCACAGGGCGGCTGCCAGTCCGAGGAAGGCCAGGTAGTTGCCTGGTTTCCGTTCGTAGCGGTGGTTGAGTCGGCGGTAGCCGGTCAGCCAGGACATGGTGCGCTCGATGACCCATCTGCGTCGGCCGAGCCGTTCACTTGAGTCGATGCCCTTGCGGGCGATGCGGACGCCGATGTGCTTGCCCCATAACCATCGCCGCAGGTGAGGTACGTCGTAGGCTTTGTCCGCGTGAAGCCGCTGAGGCTTGGAATCGGTCGCGTGGGATTCGTGTCCCATGTGGAAGTGGGACAGCATGGGCTTCAGGGCGAGGCTGTCGTGGGTGTTGGCCGCGGAGAGTCCGACGCGTAAGGGCAGTCCGTTCGCGTCGGACAGGACGTGCATCTTGGAACCGGGCTTACTCCGGTCCACGGGGCTCGGGCCTGCAAGTTCGCCCCTTTTTTAGCCCTCACGTGCGCGGATTCGAGGACCGTACGGGACAGGTCGACCAAGTCCCGCTCGTCCAGAAGCTGCAGCACCTTCTGATGCAGGCGTCCCCAGACTCCAGCACGAGACCAGATGGCGAAGCGGCGGTGCACGGTCGACTTCGACGCTCCGAAGCACGGCGGCAGTGCCCGCCAGGCGCAGCCGCTGACCAGCACGTAGATGATCGCGGCGAAGACCGCCTCATCATCGATGTTCGCGACACCGCCCCCTTGCGGCCGGGCCCGCGCCGGCGGCAGCAACGGCTTCGCGATCTCCCACAAGCCGTCCGGAACGATCCATCCCCACCGTCCACTCCCCATGTCCAGCACAACTGCCAACTGGCCATGTAGGACACGTCTTAAAAGGGGGCAGCACACAGGCCCGTCGCCGGTCGATCGCGGCCGGCCGGCTCGAAACACCACCTGATCACCGACGGGCACGGCACCCCGCTCGCGGTCTTGCTGACCGGTGGAAACCGCAACGACGTCACGCAGCTGCTGCCACTCCTCGACGCGATCCCGCCGGTACGCGGCCGCATCGGCCGCCCCCGTCGCAAGCCGGACTCGCTGTTCGCCGACCGCGGCTACGACCACGACATCTACCGCCACCAGGTCCGTGCCCGAGGCATCGTGCCCGCCATCGCCCGCCGCGGTACCCGCCACGGCACAGGGCTCGGCACCTACCGCTGGGTGATCGAGCGAACCTTCGCCTGGCTCCATGGCTTCCGGCGTCTTCGGATCCGCTGGGAACGACGGGCCGACATCCACGAAGCGTTCCTCAAGCTTGCCTGCTGCTTGATCACCCACCGACAGCTCGGCTCATTGTGTTAGCCGTTGTAAGCGCCGTGCGGCTGTTCAAGCCGTCCGGTCAGCAGCCCCGTTTGCTCGTAGCCTCCCGGGCCAAACGACTCCGTGTCCGCTATGAGAGACGCGCGGATCTCCATCACGGCCTACTCGAACTGACCTGCAGCCTCATATGCCACGCCGCTTGCGAACCTCATGCTGAAACGATCAGTTAGCCAGAGAGGTCGGGAAGAAGCCGGCGTAAAAGCGCTTCCTCGTGCACGGCAAGGCCCCGCTGGCTCATCGCTTGCCCAAGATCCGGGTCCCACGGGGTTGCGACGGGATCCCCGGCCAGAGGGGCGAGACGGTCTGTGGGCAGTTCGGCGAGTGCATCGAGGTAGTCGGCAGCGCTCAAGCGCCACGGGTGAGCCCCCAGCCGGAGCACCCGCTCGGCGATCGTGATACCTGGCCAGTCGAAGTCGCCGTGGTAGAGGACCTGCGCGCCATCCTTGAGAAGCCGCCGCAGTAACTCCCATCCAGCGCTCGAGGGGTTCCCACTCCCGCATACCAGGATTCCGGGGAGCCCATGACGCGCGGCCGCCTGCAGAACTTGCGGGTTCTCGCACCAGCGCACGGTCGTCTCCGGTGCGGTCAGCAGCACGCCGTCGGCGGCGGTCCGCAATTCATGCATGGTCAGATGGGTGGCCAGGCCGATGTCGCTGCGGGCACGCATCATCGACGACCAGAGGTCACACCCGGGCGGGCCAGTCTCCACACGATGACAGTGCCCGATAGTAAATCGGCGCTGACACCCCCTGTTCCCACAGCAGCCTCCGGCCCGCCGATGATTCCGATCCGGGCAGGGCACACGCCGCAGCGATCCCTTTGAGGGTCAGTGTGCCGGCGAGGCGCCCCTCGTCGAGGCCATGCGCGTCGCCAGTGGTGTGCGCGGCGAGTTCACCCAGTTCCCACCCCCGCGCCGACTGCAAAGCAGGACCACCGGCCGATGGCATGTGCGCAAGGTTCAGGACGGCCATGGTGCGCACGGCGTCCCGCAGCGCCGTCGTCGCGGCTGCTGCGCCCGCGCGGGTCAGGATGCCGTTGCCGCGCAGATCCGAGATCCAGCCGGCGATCCACACGGCCTCGGCCAGCCCGCTGCGGGCCAGTTCGGTATCGAGGCCCTGCCATACCGCCGTCCACGCTGTCTCCCGCTCGTCCTTGGCCGCCTGCCGGTCACTCAGAGGACGGCCGGTGAGTTCGGCGACGACAGCGACAAGCCCGCACTGGGCGGACGACGCCCGCAGCGCCGCGTCGAGGGCCGCGAGTTGGACGCGGCGCAGTCCTGGTTCCACACGGGTGCCCAGCAGTCCGCCCAGCCGCTTGGCACCCTCGGCGGCAAGATGGACCTGCATGGTGCCCGTGGGGGACAGACGGTTGCGTTCGAGCCGGTCTCTGGCCTTGTCCCACAGCGCCGTGAGACTGGGATCGCTGAGGTAATTGCGCAGAGAAGGCGGCAGAGGAGGGGGCAGGGAAGTCATGAGACCGTCTGAAGGTGACGGGTGTGGCCGTCCCAGTGGACGTGGGTGGTCACAGCAGCGGTTCCCTCATCCCGCCGTACCTCGTAGGTGTCCATCTGTGGGACATCGGCGAAGAACCCCCATAAAGCGTGTCCAGTCATCACGAAGTCGAGGTCCAGACGCACCAGGAGAGCCATCAGTTCACCGATGGTGCGTTGGTCGACCTTGGCGAAGGCGTCGTCCAGCAGGATCAGCCTCAGTGCCAAGCCGGTGTCGGGCAGGCTCTTGAGGTAGGCGTCGGCGGCGGCGAAGAGAGTCACATACGACACGAAACGTGTTTCGCCCTGGGAGAGTTTGGCCCGGCGGCTGATCTTGCGTTCCTGGCCCCGCTCAGGTCCGGTGATGATGGCGTCCATGACGTGCCAGGTGCGGTAGTCGAGCGCCATGCGCAGGTGGGTGGCATACCCGGCCTCGGGGTCGCGGCCGTAGGACTCGTCGACCAGCGTCTTGAGACGGTCGATGAGTTCCTCGGTCTCCGCGTCGCGCAGCACACTGATGTCACGCCGCATCAGCCTTTTGATCTGGGTGATGTTTCCCCGGCAGCGTCCGACAGCCTCCAGTCGATTTTCACACCGATGCCGTGGCTGGTCGTGATCGAGCCGAGCGAGGTGTTCATCGCTTTCACCAACTCCTCGGCTTCTTTCAGGCGCTGGCGGAGTTCTTCCGCCATGCCGCCGAGGACGAAGTTGTGGAAGGCGGTGCGCTCGCGCTGGGTGAGCGCACCGCGGCCGCGGTCCCGACGCTCACGCAGGTCTGCTGCGGCATCGGCGATATGGCGGCGCCCGGTGGCATCGGCGAGTTCCACGACGTGGAGGTCGTCCTCAACGGTGACGGTGATGTCGTATGCGCCAGCGGTGTTACGTTCCAGAAGGGACAGCGCCCGCATGAGAGCAGTGGCGTCCGCCGTGCTGTCCGGCCGCTGTACCGCCGCGCGGACCTGGCGGACAGCGGCTAGGACGTCATCGGCTGCGGGATCCGGTGATCGCAGCACAGGCGGTGGCTGTGTCCCCGCCGCCAGCGCGACCGCGATCGAGGGATGACCCAGACGCTGATGCAGCACCTGGGCTTGCTGGATCAGTGCCGCTTTGGCGTCGACGGCCTTCTGTCTTGCGACCTGCGCCTTTTCCTCCGCGGAGGCGACCAGGCCCGTGAGCTTCACAATCTGGGAGCGGGAGTGGCGCAGTCTGTCCTCGGTGCGCCTCAGCTCCGCTTCCGCCTCCTTCAGCCGACGGTGCACCTGATCAGGATCCGCGCCCAGAGCCTCACGCAGCGCGGCAAGTGCCGCGGCTTCTCTTGACCAGGTCAGCCAGGCGGACTCTGCGGTCTCTTCGGCCTGTGTGCGACGCTCCTGCACCGGGTCGAGACGGCCCCAAGCCTTACGGTGGCGGTCCAGATGACTGGTGACCGTCTCGACGGCGTGATCCACGTTGCTGCAGGCGGCCTGCGCCTGCTGTGCGTATCCGCGCACTGCCAGCAGTCCATCGATGTCCTCAGGCATCCCCAGTGCCGCACAGATCTCCTGGTGGCTACGGTTGCGGGCGGTCCAGGCCCGTTGCATCCGCTCTGCTTCCTCTGCCAGAGCACGTGCCTCCCTGCGGCGCGCGACAATCTGTGCGCGCGCCGCAGCGGCCTGCAGACGCAGGGTCGCCAACCGTGCAGAGCGTGGTGCGCGCACCAGATGTTCCTCCAGTGCCTTCGACGCATCCTTAAGGACATCGTGGTGCTCGCTGCGTTCCTGCCCCCGCTGCTGTAGCTGCAGCAGGTCGTCGATCTCCGTCAGGCGCGCTGCGCGCGCGGCCGCCCGCGCGGCCGCCCCGATGAACCGGGCGGCCGCAGGACGATAGCACCCTGTCAAGGGGCCGTTGCCCCAGGAGCCGTCGGGGGACAGCCAAGTGGGATGGCCAGGCTCCAGCGCAATGCGGTCCAGCACTGCGTTCACCACGGTCGCGTCGACGGCGGCGTTCTCGGCCGGGGTCAGCAAGGTTCGTACAGACCTCAGCGCCTGCGGGCCCTGCGCGGTGAGCAGTAACTGCCCGTTCCTGGCGCGGATCTCCCCGCCGGTGGTGACTTCCCCGTACAACAGGCCTGAGGCCAACAGCGCGCCCTCCACACCGGCCTGGACTTCTTCGTCCACGCCGGGCTTGAAGTCCAGCAGCTGCCACAGCGCCACGGTGTGAGGCGGACGGCTGCCCAGCCATTCGGGTACGGCCGGCGGCAGATCCTGCGCGTTGCGCAACTGCTCGGCTTCGGCCAGGAGTTCTTGCCGCTGGATCTGGTCCTTGGCCGCCTGGGCGGCCAGTTCGGCGATCTGCTGGGCGTGCCGTGCCCGTGCGGGGGCGGCCGCCTGCTGGGCTACCGCATCCAGCAGGGCCAGTTCCCGTTCGGCGTGCGCGGGCTCGGACTCATCTCCGGCGAGCGCGTCGACCTCGTCGAGCAGCGGGGCGAGCGCAGTGCTGCGCCAGTCGATGTCGCCCAGCAGCTGCCGGTGAGCGCAGTGGCTGTCCAGGCGCGCCAGGCCAGTGCCAGCTCGGTGGCTTCCTGGTCACGGTCTGCTTCGGCCGTACGGGCCATCTCTTCTGCGGCATTGACGGCCTGGGCTGCATCGTCGGCACGGTCCTGGGTGCGCAGGACCTTCTCACGGTCGGACGCCAGTTGCCTGGCCTCATCGGCGCGTGCGGCCCCCTGCTGCGCCCGGCTGGCGGCCGTGGCCCGCAGAGACCTGCTTGCCTCGCGCAGGGCATCAAGAGATTCAAGAACCCTGTCCGGTTCGGGAGCAAGGCGGGCCGGTGCGGGGCGGGTCACGGGCTCGGGATCGTGTTCGATGTTCGTGCGTACCGCCTCCACGACGGGGGGGGAGGCTCAACTGCAGACGGACGGCGCGGCAGTGACAGCTTCAGCCCGGTGCGCGCCAGCAGATCGTTTGTCTGGCTGACCAGCTGTGCGGCACTCGTAGCGGCGTCGCAGGCGTCCTGGGCTGTTTCGTGACAGGCCTGCGCGGTGCGCTCTTCTTCTTCACGGGCGGCATGGGCGGTGTGCAGCGCAGTGCTCGAGACCAGTTTGAGGGCCTGCAGGGTGCTGAGGCGTTCGCTGAGCTCGCGGGCTGCCTTGTATTGGCTCGACTGCTTGATGCCGTTGACGGTGGCCGCGAGTTCCTCGGCGTAGCCGCCTAGTTCGGCGGCCTCCGTCTCAGCGGCGCCATGGTCGTGGACGAGCCGTGTGTGCTCGGACTCCAGCCGGGTGGCGTCCGTGTCTGTCTGACGGGCGTTCAGGGCAGCCTCGTGTGCACGGTCAGCCATGGTGAGGCACACCCCGGCGGCGTAGCGGGTGTAGACCTTCAGGAAGTCAGAGACGTGGCCGTAGGCGGCCTCCAGCCGGGCCAGGGCTGCGCGGGTTTCTTCCAGGCCGTCGAGTTCCTCGCCGGCGGTGGCGATGGCTTTGTCGGACAGCGGCGGCAGGGCGCGGAGAGGATCTGGGGCAGGAGTCCTTCGTCGATGCGGTTGCCGACGTCGGGGGAGCGCAGGGTGTGCAGTTGGAGCAGCCCTGCATACCGTTCGCGCCCCTGGTCGCCGTGAAGCCCGAAGACAGCCGTACGGACGCGGTCGCGGTGAGTGTCGGGGGAGGAGGTCAGCCGGTCCGCGCCAATGGCCTGGGCCAAGCCTCCTTGGACAGTGGGATGCGCCCGGCATCGAGCAGCGCCAGGTCGTGATCGAGCGCAGCGGGTGAGGAAGTACCAGGCTTTGGCCTCACGCGGCTGTGCGAGTAGCGGATGAGCGCCCCTACGGTCAGGTAGCCGGTCTGCTCTGGCGCCCGTCGTCTGTGGCGCGGGCCAGTTCCACACAGACATAGCCCAACCGGTTCGCCTGGCCCTGGCCCCCTGCACGCAGGTCCTCCAGGCGGACCTTGCCGACCCGGTGGCGTCCATGCGGCGTCGGTCGGCGTCCCAGCACGAACGGCAGGAGCATCTCCAATGCCGTGACTTGCCGGAGCCGTTGGACCCGCGTAGCACGAGGCGGCCGCCGGACAGGGTGAACCGCTGGTCGTAGTAGTACCAGACGTTGACGATGCCAGCCCTGTGCAGGCGCCAACCGGTGCGGATAGTTCTGGCCGCGGACTGGAGGGTCCTCCCTGGTCGGCGGGCGGGCGCGGGGCAGGGAACGCAAGGGTATTCACGAAGCCTCTTCAGCTGAGGAGTCGGTGAACAGAGTCGGGTGCGGGTGAGGCGGGCCGCTGCGCGATGCGAGCAGCCGCAGCGTGAGGTTGGGGCGGTAGCGGGCTGTCGCCGGGTGTAGGACGAGCCCGTCGGGCAGGCTGTGGGCCAGCGACATGGACTCCAGTAGCGCGACGACTTCCTTTGCAGACGGTCCGGGTCACTGGTGTAGACGCCCGCCCAAGTCCGCGTGTAACGGGAGGCGAGGGTCTCCAGTTCGGCGCGCACGGTCTCCCATGACGCCAGCATCCCGGGGTTGCCGGGGTACCGGGAACGTGCTGTCCTGCGGCGGGGCGAGCTAGGTCGGTGAGAGCGTCGGTGAGCAGGAGCGCCGCCTGGCGCACGGTGCCGGACCCGGGGTAGACCACGTCGCTGAGGGTGCCCTCGGCGTCGTAGGCGAGGGCACCCTCAGCCCTCACCCCAGGGTCAGACCGAAGTTCTCTCCAGCAGGCGGGTGAGCTCGGAGCGTTCCCGTGACAGGACGTCACGCTCCTCTTCGGGGAGCTCCTCGCGTCTAACCAGAGGGTTTTCCACCAGGCGCCGACGCAGGCTGCGCCGGGGCTCGCGGAGAGTGTCCGGCAGGCGATCCGCAAGGTCGCCGAGGCGGTTGACGTCGCGCAGCGGCCGGGGCAGCACGTGCGGCAGTAGGGCGCGGTGGACGTGCAACAGGGCTTCTTCCCGGCGTTCCCCCAGGCTGCCAGGGATCCCTCTGCCTCGGTCAGCACCCCCCAGTCCACGAGGAGGCCGATGGCCTGCACCAGCCTCCGGTTCTCCGCGGGGGTGTCACGCAGGGCAACGCCGGCCGACACCGCATCCGCCCGTACCTGTTCGACCAGCGCAGACACCAAGAGCCATTCCCCGGTTCCGGGATTCAGTAGCCCCGCGCACACCAGGCTCAGCAGCGCGTAGGCCTGGGGTGTGAATGCGGGGCTGTCCCCACGCTGGACGGGCCGAGGAGGGCTGTCGCTGCTGGGTGGGGTCTTCACCAGTCTGGCGAAGGAGTGCTCGACGATGAGGTGGTACCCCAGCAGCCGGCCGAAGCTGGAACGCAGCGCGGTGGCGTGCCGGCGCACCAGCGCGAGCTGTTCCGGCTGCTGGTGCAGCGTGAGAATGGGCCGGGCCAGCAGGATGCGTGCGGCCAGGCGCCGCTCGGCCGCATCGTGGGAAGCGGTGGAGGCCGTCGGTAGCGGGCTTGTCCTCACAGCTGCTGGCCCTTCCGCCGGAGTTCGTCATTGCTGTCGTCGCCGGGTTCGTCCGGGAAGGCACTGGCCGGGGTTGTGCCGGGGCGTGAGGCGTACAGCCTGAGGCGGAAGAAGGTGATGTCGCCGTCGTCGGAGTGGGTGACCGTGGGACTGTCGGAGTCTTCCGCGTGCACGGTTACCTGGAGGTCGAAATCGTCCGCGCGTCCGGGGCCCTGGGCAGTGAAGCCGTGGTCGGCAGCTTCCGACTGTTTGTCCAGCAGAAGGTCGCGGGCGGAGGGGGTGAGGTGTTGTTCGTGCAGCTCACGGCCGCCGCGAGTTCGTCCGCGGCCGCCTGCCGTGCGGCCGCGTCCTGGGCGGCCTGCTCCTGCAGCCGCACAATGTCCATGCCGGGGTCGGGGACCGGGAGGAGCGGCCGCGGGCGGCGCGGTCGCCGCGCTCGCGCAACGAGACCGGCACGTCCACCGGGCGTGCGTCCCACCAGGACGTGGCGGGGGTGTCGCGCGGGTCGATTTCGTCCGGGCCGAAGCCCAGATGACGGGCGGAGTAGGCGCCGAACGAGGCGGCGAAGCCACGGTGCGCTTCTCCCACGCTGGCCTGGGCGAACAGGCTGGCCAGGTGCAGCAGGTCGCTGCGGCGTGCCCCTCCGGTACCGGCGGAGGTGAGCATGCGGCGGGCGTTGGTCAGCAGCTGGCCCAGCGCCTTCTCAGCCGTCGCCCTCAGGTGAGCCGGGCCCGACTGGCCGCTGTCGCCCCGGTACCAGGACAGTAGTTCAACCCAGTCCCCGTGCCGGCGTCCCGGCAGCCGTTCGATCGGAGTTCCGTCCGGGGAGGCCAGGGTGGGCAGTGAGCCCAGCGCGGCCAGGACATGGTCCACCAGGGAAGCAGCTCCTCGAGCCGTTGTCGTACGGCGGGGGAGTAGCGGGAGACGTCGGTGTCGATCAGGTGCACGTACTCCAGCAGCAGTCCTTTGAAGGTGGCGTACTCCTCACCGGCCAGGTCGTAGCGCGCCAGCACGGAGGCCAGGTAGGCGTAGAACTGGCGGACCGTGTCGGTGAAGTACGTGTGGCTGGTGAAGACGGTGGTGACGTCGGCCGCCAGGGTTTCGGCGTCGATGGCCCGGGGATTGCGTGCCTGCGCGAGGATGTTCTTCAGCAGCGAGGCCATGCTGCCCAGGAGCTCTCGTGCCACCTCCCGGGCGCCGTCCCGTCTGCTGAGCAGCTCCGTGACCTGCTGGTGCACCAGGGCGCCGAGCTGGGTGACCTGGAAGCGGACGCGGGAGTGGCTCAGGGCGGCGATGCTGGGTACCCGCGGGTCGCGGGCGACTGGCAGCAGGTTGCCCCAGCCCACCAGGCTGTAGCAGCGAGTCTCTGCTTCCTCGGCGGACAGGAGGATGCCGAGCTCGGCCAGGGCCTCGCTGACCTCGGCCGCGGACAGGTCGGTCAGCAGCGTCCGGGTGAACTGGTCCATGACAGCGATGTATTCGGCCGCATGTCTGTCCGCAGTGACGTAACGGTAAAGATCCCGCCGCGCCTCGCGCTCTGCCTCCTGGCCGTCCTCGTCTTCGGTGTCGTCGACCGTCACCCTGATCCCCTCCGGCTCTGTACGGGCCACAAGGGGCCAGGAAGCGCTGAAAGTTAGATTAGTTACGGCCGTTGTGATTCCTCGCGAAACGATCGGCAAGGACCGAAAATGCTCGCTTGTGACTCGGGCGGGGCGGTGCATGGCGCTCAGGTCAGCAGGTCCCGGGCGCTTGCGGGTATCTCCACGTGCTCACCGGCGTCCCGCATGCGCTGCAGCAGGCGGTAGGCCTCGGTGTGAGTGACGTCGCCCATGCTGCAGCCGTACGCCAGGACGTCCTTCGTCTTCAGTGTGGTGATGCCCTTGCGCCGGGCGAGGTCGCACGCGGCGCGATCGTCGCTCAGCCAGTAGGAGCCCTTGAAATCGGGCCAGTTCTGGATGACGTGGAGGGTCTGGGCCTCGCCCAGGTGCTGCAGGGGGCGCCGGCCGAGCCGCCGAACGCGGCCCGGCGCACGCGTTCCACGGTGTCCGCCTCCCTGTCGTCGATGACCAGGGGGTCGCCGAGCCAGCGGTCCGCGGCCACGTCATGCAGTCGCGGATGGGCGCACTCCGCCGATCGGCGTGCTTCGTGGGCGACGGCCTCGGTCCACCGCCCGCGGCCGTCGAGGATCTTCCTCAGCAGCTCGAGCGAGTCAGCGGCGGCGAAATTGCACAGCACGGTGTTATCGGGAAACCACCATAAAGTCACGGGGAGAATGCCAGTTCTGCAGGGCTGGTGGCCGAGGTGCCGTGCGGCCCGTCGTCCAGCGTGTCGGGACCTGGATGGAACAGGTCCAGCAGCTGGTCGGGGTCCATCCCGGTCACCGTGGCAACGAGGCGGATGCTGATGTCTCCGTGCACGTAGGCGGAGATGGCCAGTTTGGCCAGGCGGGTGGAGTACCAGCCGTCATCGGCCTGCTGGGCGTACTGCATGTGCGGGCCCGGGTCTCCGGTGTGCAGGGCTGCCATACGGGTCGTGCATGCCGACCACTGACGGCGTTCGTCGTCGCTGATGATCTCCAAAGCATGCAGCCGGGTCGCCATGGCGCTGGGGGAGACCAGGTATTCCCAGGAGAGCGACAGCAGTGCCTGTTTGTCCAGGCGGGCATGTGCTGTGACGGTCTCGAGCAACTCCGAGCGCGGCATGAGCAGTTCGGCTGCGAAGGCGTTGGCCCGGACTTCCGCCAGAGCTTGGTCGGTACTGGGTGTGACGTGTTCGGCGAGGGGGCGTTCGACGGCGTCCCCTGCCAGGATGTGGCCCAGTTCGTGGGCGAGGGTGAAACGTTGACGGGTCCACAGGTGGGTGCGGGCGACAAGAATGAGACGGAAGTCCCCGGAATCCCAGGACAGGCCGTCCAGACCGTCGGGCAGTTCGACAGCCGCCGCCACAAGTCCGAAGGTCTGCTCCCACTGCTCGGCCAGGGCGCGTGCCGTGACACCGCGCGGACTGCGGCCGATCATGGTTTCGGCCTCCCTCGCCAGCTCCGCGCCTTGCTTGATCAGGCTGCCGTCGGCGGGAGTGGCGGGCAGAGGGGGAAGGTCGATGCGGTAGTCGAAGCCGGCGAGTGCGTCCACCACCTCGGCGTGACGCAATGCGGCTGCTCTGGCGCCGTCCTGCGTCGCGTCCGCCCGTGTCCGGGTACGCGCGGCCAGGGCTGAG